>NZ_JBFQGO010000005.1:0-125702 GCF_047973405.1 Rickettsia aeschlimannii | reverse complement strand
GTACAAAATGCCTGAGATTGCCACGTCGAGGCTTTGCCTCCCGTCGCAATGACGATTTGGTGTCCATGCAATAATACCTTGCAGGAATGACATAGAACGAGCTATACAATATTACTTACCTATGCAGAAATTTTTAAAGATCTCGCCTAGTATTTCTTCTACGTTGATAACACCCATAATTGCACCGATGCAGCGTGCCGTCATTCTAATATCTTCAGTTGCTAGAACTAAATCATTATCTAAGCTAAAAGCCGTTAAATGTGAGAGAGCTTGTTGTAAATAGTTACGATGACGCTGATTTGTTATATAAGGAGTTTCAGTAAATCCTGCCATGTTTTCGGCAATATTTTCAATATTTTTTAATATACTTGAAAGAGCAATATTATTTTTTACTGAAACTCTTAAGCATTTATATTTATTTTCAATAGAAAAGATTTTACTAGCTTTGATTAAATCGATTTTATTAATTATTGTGATAGTATTTTCATCAATTAAATTAATAATATCTCCATTTATAGAGGAGTCTAATTTTTCGGCATCAAACATTATAATTTTAATATCTGCTGTTTTAGCTGAATTTATAGCTCGTTTTATACCTTCCTGCTCGATAATGTCACTACTTTCTTCTCCTATACCTGCTGTATCCTGTAAAATAATAGGATAGCCGCCAATGTCTAAATGTCCCTCAATTATATCTCTAGTAGTTCCTGCAATATTTGAGACAATCGCTATATCTCTCTGCATTAAGAAGTTTAGTAAGCTAGACTTACCAACGTTTGGCGGACCAATAATTGCAAGCTTAAGACCACTTCGTAGTAATTCTCCTTTTCTGTTATCATTAAGATATTCCGATATTGTATTTACAAGAATTGTATGAGTATTAGTAACTTCATTAAGGACGGTATCAGGTATATCTTCATCAGGGAAATCTATATAAGCTTCAAGCAGAGAGATAATTTTTAAAAGCTGACTACGCCAATTATTATATAATTCTTCAAGTTTGCCGCTTGCTTGTCTAATTGCTTGCTTATGCTGCATTATAGTTTCGGCATTAATTAAATCGGCTATCCCCTCTGCTGCCGTTAAATCAAATTTGTTATTTAAAAAAGCTCTTTTGGTAAACTCTCCTGCTTCTGCCAAACGAATACCAGCTATATTTAATAATGTATTTGTCAGCATTATAGATATAGCTTTACTGCCATGCGTGTGAATTTCGACTACGTCTTCCCCGGTAAAGCTACCAGGTGACTTAAAATAAACAACCATAACATTATCGATTAGCTCCTTAGTTTCAGGGACTGTAATTTGTTGATAATACATTAATCTTGATTTAAAGTCCTTTCTACCGGTAAGTAGCTGTAAAACTTCTAAGCTTTTAGGACCAGAAATCCTAAAAACCGCTACGCCTGCTTTACCGAATGCAGAGCTTTGTGCAAATATCGTTTCCACTTATTTTCTATGCCTCTTGCTTAAGTTATTTTATATAATATAATAACAACAGAAATAATCATATTATTATTACTTAAGAAAATCATGACCCCAAAAACAACCTCTTTAAACTTTAGCCGTTTAAATTGTCAAATCCCGAATTATAAAACTAAAATTTTAGAACTTAGCAAGGAACATGAGTCAAGTTCCATATATATAGATTTTGTTCAAAAGTTTTTAAATTATATTCCGATAGATTATGATTTTGAGAATAGAGAAAAATTATTCCAAAATTTTGCAGATGAAGCCTTTAAGTTTTTTAAGCAAAGGATAGCAAGAGCAAGAAAAATAGCAATAACAAAGGCAGTTATCGAAAATGATCCGGCAATAAATGTCTTGATATTACTTGATAATAAGCCGCATATTGTTGATTTTATCATATGTTTGCTTAAAAACATGAATTTACAAACTAAGTTTTTACTCCATCCGGTAATAAACTGTGTCCGAAATAGTAAAGGAGAATTAGAAAAAATATTAGAAAATTCTGTGTCGGATGAAAAATCAGAATCAATACTACATTTAACCATTTTAGGAAATTTTGACGATAAAACTACTACATTTTTAACCGAGGCTATAAATGAAAGATTAGAAAAGTTAGAGCAAAGCTATAGCCATTTACCGCAATTACTCACAAAATTACAAGATTTATCTAAAAATATAATTGATAATTATAAATTAAATTTTAAAGAGGCTAAAGAATTCTTAAATTGGTTAAAAAACGATAATTTGGTTTTATTAGGGGCTCTTGATTTTGAAGTAAAATCTTTAAAATTAAGCAATGAAATAGGAGCAGCAAAAATATGGCAAGAAGTAAAAGACGAGATTGATGATATTATAAAATGTTCTGCTAATCCTTTATATCAAAATCAATTAATAATACTCGGTAAAATAAATAGTGCGTCGCTTATCCATTCAGATAATTTAATCGACTATATCTTAGTGAAAAAATTTGACTCTTCGGGTGAATATATTTCGGGAAGTATAATTTTCGGTGTATATAATTCAAATATGTATTACCATTCAATAAGTAATATTCCAATCCTACGACAAAAATTTAATTTTGTAATTGAGAAAGCCGGTTTTGCATTATCTGGTTATAATGCCGATAAGTTAAGAATTTTAATGGAGTCGTTACCGAGAGAAGCTTTAATACAAATTGATCAAGGCGATTTATATTGTATGTGTTTACATATGCTCTCAAGTATGATGAGTAAGAAGCTTAAATTATTTATTCAATATGATTGGTCTAGTTCTTTTCTTAATATCATAATTTTTCTGCCACGAGAACGTTTAACGGCTGAAATGCATAATATGATAGATTGTTATTTAGCAGAAAAATTCGGTAGTAAAATTTTATCCAACTATATCACCGAAGTAGCCGGTAATTTTTCTTATCTTTTTGTAACGCTTGAAGCACAAGGGGAACATAAAATAAATTTTGAAGCAGAAATAATACAGCAAGATTTAGATCGTATCTCTACATGTTGGAGTGAAGATTTTTATTTTAAGCTTTCTAAAAAATTCGGCGAATATCAAGCAGGTATTAATTTAAAGCTTTTTGATAATGTTTTTCCGGCAGATTATAGGCAAAAATTTTCTCCGGAAATAGCTTTAGTAGATATTGAATATCTAACGGAAGCAAGTAAGTCACAAAAATATATGTTTAATCTAGTTTCTGTAAATGAAACGGAATTTTACTTAAAAATATATAGTCCAAAAGTAAAACTTGCACTTTCTAACATATTGCCGCCAATAGAAAATTTAGGTTTTAAAGCAATTGATGAACAAACTTTTGCAATTAAGGAGGCTCTCGAAATCAAAGAAAGCTGGATATATAATTTTATCTTAACTTCTATTGTACCTGTAAAGGATAATATTACCGAATTAAAAATAAATGTTGAAGAAGCTTTAGACAAAATGGCACTTGGGGTGCTTGCTAATGATTCTTTAAGTAAATTAATAGTGCTTGCCGGTTTTAATTGGAAGCAAGTTAAACTTGTCAAAGCTTTAACAAGATATTTACATCAAACGGGATTTAGTTACGGTAAAGGCTATGTACAGTTAACGTTACTTAAACATCCCGAATATACAAAAATGTTGGTAAATCTATTTGATATAAAATTTAATCCTAAACATTCGGATAATAATTGTGACGTAATTAAAGACAAACTAAATAATTACTTAGTAACCGTTGAGATGAGTAGTGAAGATAAGGTACTACGTAATATGCTTGGTATAGTTAATGCTATTACTAGAACAAATTACTATCAACCACATAAACATATTTTTTCATTTAAGTTTGATTCTTCAAAAGTACCGGATTTACCTAAACCTGTCCCGTTTGCCGAAGCATTTATTTATTCTAGAAATTTTGAAGCTGTTCATTTAAGAGGCGGTCCCGTATCACGCGGAGGGCTTAGATGGTCGGATAGAGCAGAAGATTATAGGCTTGAGGTCCTTGGGCTTATGAAAGCGCAAATGACTAAGAATTCCGTTATTGTCCCTGTCGGTTCTAAAGGCGGCTTTTATGTTCATTTTACTGAGGAAGGGCTTACTCGTGATGAATATATGGAAAAAGTGGTAGAATGTTATAAGAATTTCCTAAGAGGTTTATTAGACATAACTGATAATATCATTGACGGTAAAGTAGTACATCCAAAAGATGTTATTATTTATGATAAAGAAGATCCTTATTTAGTGGTTGCTGCCGATAAAGGTACAGCCTCATTTTCAGATCATGCTAATAGTGTGGCAAGAGAATATAATTATTGGCTTGATGATGCTTTTGCTTCCGGTGGTTCTGCAGGTTACGATCATAAAAAAATGGCTATTACTTCCAAAGGAGTTTGGATTTCCGTAACTAATCACTTTAAAACTTTAGGGGTAGATGTCCAAAAAGACCCTATTACCGTTGTAGGTATAGGAGATATGTCGGGAGATGTGTTTGGTAACGGTATGCTCAGATCAAAGGCTATTAAGTTAGTTGCTGCCTTTAATCATAAACATATATTTATTGATCCTACTCCTGATCCTTTATCAAGTTTTAATGAGCGTTTGCGTTTATTTAATTTAAAGGGTTCTAATTGGTCTGATTATGATTCTAAGCTTATTTCTAAAGGAGGCAAAGTATTTGAACGCAGTAGTAAATTAATAAAATTATCACCGGAAATTAAAAAATTACTTGATATAAGTGATAATGAATTATCACCGGAAGAATTAATTAAAGCTATTTTAAAAGCAGATGTTGATTTATTGTGGAATGGCGGAATAGGCACTTATATCAAAGCTAAAACGGAAAGTAATTTAGAAATCGGTGATAAAGCAAATGATAACCTTAGATGTAACGGTGAAGAAATTAGAGCAAAAGTTATAGCAGAAGGCGGTAATGTTGGGGTATCACAGAGAGGTAGAGTTGAATATGCTAAAAAAGGCGGACGTATAAATGCTGACTTTATTGATAATTCAGCAGGTGTTGATTGCTCCGATCATGAGGTAAATATCAAGATTGCTTTAAGTAGTGCGATAACCTCAGGAAAAATTACTTTAGAAGAACGTAATAAACTTCTAAACGATATGACAAAGCAAGTTGAAGAGTTAGTATTACTTGATAATTATAAGCAAACTGAAGCAATAACAATTATGCAACTATCTCCTACTTTAACTGTTAATATACTTAGTCAATTTATAGATATTTTAGAAGAAGCAAAAGTATTAGAGCGGGAAAATGAATTCTTGCCTAGTGCAGAAGAATTGAATAGAAGAGCCATTAGCGGTGAAGTATTAACTCGTCCTGAGCTTTGCATATTGCTATCATATAGTAAGAGATCTGCTTATCATGAGTTAATTAATTCTACTTTTTCCCATGATAAATATTTTGATGCATATCTTATAGATTATTTTCCTGAAATGATGCGAAAAAAGTTTCGTAATGAAATTTTATCTCATCCACTTAAACATGAGATTATTAAAACCGTTACTATAAATAAAATAATTAATCAGCTTGGAGGACCGCTTATTAGTATTGTAAAGCGTGAGATTGGGGCTCCTCTTTGTGATATAATAAGGTCATATACCATTATTTGTGAAATTTTTGACCTTGATGATATATGGGAAACGATAAGTAAGCTACCTACTAATATTGATTACAATGTAAAAATCGACATGTTTACCGAAATAACGAAATTAATGCGTCGAGGTATTTCGTGGTTTATTAAAAATTTAAAACATCCTATTAATATTAGTGAAACTATAGAAGAGTTTAGAGTTCCTGCACAAAACTTAAGAAAAACGGTAGATACTTTATTAGTCGGAGAAACTAAAATAAGATTTGAAGAAAAATTAAATTATTATACCACTAGCGGGGTAGAGGAATCATTTGCTGCTACTATCGCTACATTTGACAATTTAATTTCAGTATTTGACATTATATATGTAACAAAACAGACTTCAGGGAATAATAAAGAGATAGCAAAAGCTTATTTTGTTATAAGTGATATGTTTAGTCTTGATTGGTTACGTAAAGCTTGTGATAGGCAATTGAACGATTCATTTTGGCGTCGCTTAGGTATTCAATCGCTAAAAGATGATTTATATGACAAACAACGTAGATTATTAATAAAAATAATTAATAAATCTAAAACAACTATTGATTTAAATTTATGGATTGGTAATAATAATAACTTAGTTAGAAATTTTCTTGATTTTATTAAAGAAATTAAAGCTCAAGAAACTATAGACTTAAATATAATTATTTTAGCAAACAAGACATTTGAAATATTCTTACAAAAACTTGAGTAAATTATGTCGTCAATGCTTAAGCAAATTAGGTTAGATTCAGGTAAAACTTTAAATCAGGTATCTAGTGATTTAAAAATTAGAAAAAAATATTTAGTAGCTTTAGAAGAGGATGATTTTGATGTTTTACCGGGAGAAGTATACGTAAGAGGTTACTTAAAATTATACTTGGATTATCTTAATGTAAAAGATAGAAATACAGAGCAGATAGAAGCTACTAAACAGAGCGAAACTGAAAAATTATTAAATAATAAAAGAGCTACGGTATTGATAAATTATAAACGTAAAAAACAATTAGTACTTATATCTATTATAATGTTATCAATTATTATTGTAAGTCATCCATTCATAATTAACGCTTAAACGAAAATGGATAATGAAATATTAGACTGTTTACAGAACGAAGCTAATAAAGAGGCATTTGAAGGAGACACGGAACGCGGCACCGCAGCATACATAGACGTACGTGAGGATGCAAGTACAGGATCGACGTACAAATTACCTTTAGAAGCAAGTTATATAAGCAGTCTAAAGAAATTAATGGAAGAAGTAGAACATAAACTCGATGATTTGTTGAGTATGCTTGTAAATAATCAAAATGAAGTTCAAAAATTACAAAACGAAAATAAAGCATTAAAAGATAATTATATAACAATGCTAGATCAAATTAACATTTATATTAATGAATTTGAAGAACTAAAAAAACAGCAAAAATAATTATGTCAATTGTTACGGTAACATTAAATAACAAGAGTTTTCAATTATATTGTAATAATGGAGATGAGGAAGAATTACTATCTTTAGCGAATAAATTGAATGATAAAATAGCGGAAATTAAACTTGGTAGTCCCACAGCCTCTTTTGAGCTATTATTAGTTATGGTATCACTTAATGCGCAAGCTGAAATAGCTAGTCTAACAGAAAAACTTAATAAAAACGGTCTTCAAAAAAATCATCCCGACGAAGAAAAATTCGTAGAAACCTTAACTACTATAGCAGGTTACCTAGAAAACCTTGCACGTAAAATGGGAAAGTGATATATTAGCTCTTGGCTGCTTGGTTCGTGAGCTTAATATTAACCTAGGACTACCACTAACTTTTAGGACATCGTCCCTGTCTAATACTAATTCAGTTTAGATATATGAAGTCCACCTTTACATAAAGGTCTTTGAAGGATTTTAAGTAACGGCCAAAGCGGTTATGTATACTCGTTTAATTTGAAAAATTGGCGTCGTTGTTTCATATTTTTTGACCATCACGTACTAGTGTACGCTGCGGTTATCAGCTTCAAGACGCCTTGCTCTTTTTCAAATTAAACTTCGTCTAACTACTTTTCGTTTACTCACAGTATACCTTTAAAATGAAACAAACAAAATCACGCAATAAAGTTCTCGGTGCTTTTTTAGGCACTATTATTGAATATTACGACTATAGTTTATATGGTTTTTCAGCGGCAATTATCGCTGATAAATTCTTTTCAGCCAGTACTGATCTATTAACAAAGCTTGTAAATGTTTTTGCCGTTTATGCAGCAGCATATTTATCAAAGCCTATGGGTGCTTATATTTTTGGACGTATAGGGGATATATACGGTCGAAAAAAAGCCTTGAGTTTTACGATTATCGGTATTGTAATCCCTACCTTAATAATAGGTTTATTGCCCGATTATTCCTCGATAGGAGTTTGGAGTACAATAATTTTAGTTTTATGTCGCTTCATGCAAGGTATTTTTATTGGAGGGGAATATGACGGTGCAGCGATTTATGTTATTGAACAT
Organism: Rickettsia aeschlimannii; assembly: GCF_047973405.1. Classification (NCBI taxonomy): domain Bacteria; kingdom Pseudomonadati; phylum Pseudomonadota; class Alphaproteobacteria; order Rickettsiales; family Rickettsiaceae; genus Rickettsia; species Rickettsia aeschlimannii. Next base: position 117,643 of record NZ_JBFQGO010000005.1, on the reverse strand, counting down.
TTAGGAACAAAATACCGGTTTACTGCTTCGGCAATAATTAGATGTACAGGAGTAATGGGTTTATTATGCGGAATCGGTGCAACTAATTTCTTTAATTCTCATATTTTTCCGGAGTGGGGTTGGCGTATTCCGTTTTTACTAAGTTTACCACTTGCATTAATAACTCTTTATTATCGCCGGAAATTTGATGAAACACCGGAGTTTAAAAAAGCACACTATAGCCAAGATTCTATTGAAAAACTTAGCTCTATAATTAAAAAGCAATGGAAAAATATTGCACGGTTAATATTGTTAGCCGGAGGTTTTGGAGCAACATATCAAATTGCGATCATCTTTATGAAGCAATATTTACCGATCATATTACCTTCAGTCGGTATTATTATGAGTTCTTTTTCGGTCTTAATAGTAATATGTTTTGCTGTTTGCATGCCGATTGCCGGTTTTATTGCCGATCGCTTAGGAGTTAATTCGGTATTAAAAATCGCATTTATATGTATTATTACAGCAAGTGTATTTTTTGTGATAGCAGTAAAATATCAAATGACTAATTTAGGGCTTGCAGCTAGTTTAATGTTAGCTGCATCAGTTGCACCTTTTAATGCTCTTGCTCATAGTATAGTTATTAAGTCTTTTGTAGTTAAAGAACGCTATCGTGTTATAAGTTTAGGACATAATATTGGCTCAATGTTAATGTCCGGTACTGCTAATTATATTTGTGCAAAGGTAATAAAATCATTTGATTTTAACCTATTCCCGATTTTATATCTTTGCATGTTTGCCGTACTTGCTTATTCTATGACCATATTATTTAACCGTAATAGGTAAAAAATAAATCTTGACGAAAATAATGAATGTAAGTATCTTTATTTGTAATTTTTTTAACTTTAAATTTAAATGTTATGCATAAAATTTTTCATAAATCTATAATTTTTATTATCTTATCTATACAAGGAAATATTAGTTTTACGGATGCAAACGGAAGTATATACGCTAGATATTGGTAATTGCAAAGAACGTAAATATGACTATGAAGATCATTTGGAAGAATTGTTGAAACAAGAAATTTCTTTAGCAATGCAGAAGAATGATTTAAGAGTTAAGCTATTGCACAACAAAGATATTAGAACACAAAAGCTTGATTATTTAGTATCTCGTTTCCGTAGCTCCTATAATAATGCTTATACTGCTTTATATACGCCTTTATTATGGCCTGAAGCAAAAGCTTTCTCAATGACTCAAAATATAGGTGAACCTGTTATAATTTTAGGAGAAAAAACAGGAGCTGATATATTTGTATTACTTAATTATGTGCAAATGATAAAGACTAATGGAGCTCGTACACGTGGCTTTTTAATGAGTGCTTTGGGTTGTTCAGTAAGTAATGCAGATAATATATTTATGTTTATAGGAATAGTAGAAGTCAAAAGTGGTAGAATATTATGGATTAATGCAACGCCCCAAGCGCAACCATTTAGTAGCTCTATTTTCTCTTCTCGTGATAAATCAGAAATTGGCAATTTTTCATTCAGTAATAAATATGCTTTTATCTCCATTATAAACTGAATTTTGTGTCGCTCAGGGGTGGTTGGTGTAGCTTATTATTCCTCTCTGTCATCCCGTGATTTATTCACGGGATCCAGTAAAACATATAGTATGGGTAGACAAAACACATCTAATTTAAGTTCATAAACTATAAATCATTTTTATCAAATAGGAAAAATTCACCTATTTCAGGGATAATAAACTTATTTTCATCAATATTATGTTTTTTCATAGCTTGTCGGAGTTCCAAAGGAAGGAGCGGCATTAAATGCTTCATCAGCTAATTGCAAGACGTCAAAATGACTAGCTATAGAATATTTAGCGCCTAAGTCCAAATGAGTAAATACGGCTTCTTCAGGATGCATATGCACCGGTTTCATAAACCATCTTGGTTCGTAAGCACCTATCGGAATAAGGCTTATTAAAATATTATGTTTTTTTCCGATCTCTTTAAAAAGAGTATCGTTATAACCCGAATCATTTATAAAACAAATATCTCCTATCTTAGTTTTAATGATAAAAGTTCCCCATAATGCTTTATTTTTATCAAATATTCCTCTAGTCGACCAATGCTGTGTCGGTTCTAAATAAAATTCTACATCGCCTTTAATTTCATCTTCTTGGGAACTTTTTGAATTTAGCTGTATTTCTTGTTCTTTATATGAATCTTCCCACCCTAAGGTAAACAATTTCTGCATCGGTAATATGTTTTTTGATTATTAGGTCATTCATTAGCGGTGTAATAATCTTAGGCTTATCTCGTACCCATAAATCTTTAATTGTTCTGATGTCTAAATGGTCATAGTGATTATGGCTTATTAATATAACATCTATTTTAGGTCAATCAGTAAAATTAATACCGGGTTTTACCACTCTCTTTGGTCCTGCAAAAGTAAAAGGACTAAGCCGCTCCGACCATACACGATCGGTTAAGATATTTAAAACATCTATTTGAATTCAAAAGGTTACATGCCCTACATAGGCTACTCGTACAGCGTCATCTCGATCGCTTGATACTAATGCATTTCGGGGGACTCGTCTGTAGTCACCTACTTAATGTACACTGTGCAGACTCGTCATTAAATTCATCTTGTCTGAAGTGATCAAGATTTAGCTGTGTATTTTTATTGCTAGTTATTTTTTGTAGTGGAATATCAGTGGAAGTAAGCGGCAGTGCTGTCCGGCCATTTTGGTCGTTTTGAAGTTATTTTCCATTTTAGAATATCAAGTAAGGTTTTAGGTTTTATACTAGGATCAATATTGAAAAACATATTTTTATTTAGATAGACCTTTTTTTCGGTTTATTAGAGCTTTTAACTTGTTTAGCAAAAGATTTTGTCTCTTTATTTGTTGGTTTATGAATAAATCCTCTAGTTTTTTCTCCTATCAACATGGCTTCTTGAAGTATATCTTTTGGTAGTTTAGCTATAGATGCCGATATTTCCGGAGTTTGTTTTATTTCTACCGTTATCTTTTTTGCTTTATTTATATCTCTGCCTATTACTTCATCTAGTGGAACATTTTTATAATCTGCAAGAGCAACAATTGCTCCCATATCAGGCATTTTTGTACGACCATCTAAAAAATTTTTCCACGCTGTTTCATGAGTACCTGTTTTTTCACTTAACTTATACGGGGTTATATTGTCTGTTTCTAATATATTCAGTACAAATTTTTTAAAATTATTTCTAATTTCTTCTGGCCCATCTTTATTTGTTTCTGATATATCGTTAATCCGATTAAATCTTTCTTTGGACCTTATATCTTCGCTCATTATTTTTTCCTGTAAAATTTACTCCTAAAAATTGAGAGTTACAATAACTTCATAGATAGCCTCTTAGACTTATTTATTAATATATAACTAATAAATAGTAAATAGAAGATAATTATAATGAAAATAATAAATTTAAGCTATTGAATTAAGTATTTAGGTCTTATATATGAAATTTAAATTAATCTATTTTAACTTTTTTTGTCACAAATTATAAAATTTTTCTGTAGAAGGAGCCATGTCTTTTCCACTTCTTTTACTATAAATTAAATTTCAGATGCAGAATCTAAGATATTTTAAAAAGATTATATAAATTAAAAATTGTTTTTTCTGCATCTTGATCATTTATGAATAAGGTAATTTTAACTTCTGATAATTGTATCATGTTAACATTTATATTATCTTTCGTTAACTTTGATAATATCGTTTCAAGTAATTTACAATCATTTTTAATCCCATAACCAATAAGAGAGATTGTAGCAATTTCGGTATCAAAAGTAAAATCTTGTATCTGCTTATCATCTTTTAAATTAGTCAGTAAAGCTTGTAAATTATTTTTATCGGTTAAATTCGTAATAAAACTATATTCTTTATTATTTTTTATCTCTTGCATAAACTCAATATGATTATTGTTTTGTGTAATCATATTTGCAACTTGCAAAAAACTTAAAGAAATGCTCTTTACAGATATTTTTAATAAATTTTTATTAGAAGTAATACTGTTAATAATCCCATTCTCCATATTTTTATCCTTTGAAGTGATTAACGTACCTTCTGTATCCGGTGAAAATGTTGACAGAACACGCATATCTATTTTATACCGCATTACTAACTCTCCGGCTCTAGGGTGTAGTACTTTTGCTCCACTTGATGCTAGTTCTAACATTTCTAAAAAATCTATTTCTTTTATCTTCTTAGCATTTGGAATAATTCTTGGATCAGCAGTAAATATTCCCTCTACATCGGTATAAATATCACATCTATCGGCTTTCATAGCTGCAGCGATTAAGGCGGCAGTAGTATCAGATCCTCCTCTGCCCAAAGTAGTTAACCTATTGGATTTGTTAATTCCTTGAAAACCGGCTATTATAGGGACGGTATTTAACTGTAAATATTTTTCTAGTAAATCTGTAGTAATTGATTCTACTAAAGCTTTACTATGATTATTATCGGTGAGCATCGGTAATTGCCAAGCTAGAAATGACCGCGCCTTTATGTCTTCTTCTTGAAGAGCGAGCGCTAGTAATGAAGCAGTGACTATTTCACCGCTAGAAAGTGCTACATCATATTCTGCAAATTGAGAAATGTTGTTAAGGCTTGATACTTCATTACACAATGTGACAAGTTGGTTAGTAACACCTGCCATAGCCGAAACTACTACAATTACTTGGTTATTTTTAGCTATTTCGGTTTTGATGATAGGAACGATTTTTTTTATTCTATCAATATTTGCAACGGAAGTGCCACCGAATTTTTGAATTATTAAGGCCATAAGTAAAGAAAGCCTAATAGAATATTATGTTATATAATTAATTTCCGCCTGTCGTCATCTAGTTCACTTACAGACATTATTGTGTAGAACGGTTTTCAATTGTCATCTTGCGACTTGATCATGGGATCCAGCTTAAAATACTAATAATATTAGTACTTTAAATTATTTTTATGGACCCTGTAGTCAAACCACGGGGTGACAAAGTGGATTTTACCAATCAACACAACAATGCCATAAAAAGCATTTTTCGTTCCACGTAACACTAGTAGATCAAACCGTAATACTTAAACACTGGCAATTTCTTTAACATTCACGATTTTATAATTTCGCTTAGTTAAAAATTCTACTCTACCTTCTATCAAAGCAAATATTGTATGATCTTTGCCAAACCCTACATTCGTTCCAGGATGAATTTTTGTGCCGCGTTGTCTAACTATAATATTACCGGGTATTACATATTGTCCATCGGCTTTTTTAATTCCCAGCCTTCGACCAGCCGAGTCTCTTCCGTTCCTAGAACTACCACCGGCTTTTTTGGTTGCCATTTTATAATTCCTTTTAAGTTATTATTATTGTTTGGTAATATCTAATATTTTTAATTCCGTCAATTCTTGACGATGACCGGCTTTACGACGATAATTTTTTCTACGCTTTTTCTTAAAGACTATAATTTTATTATCTTTAAGTTGGTTAGTAATTTCAGCCGTAACAACAGCCCCTTTAACTATTGGAGTCCCAATAAAAGAAGGCTTTGAGTATTCGCCAATCATTAAAATTTGATCAAACTGAATTTTAGAGCCAAGTTCTCCATCAATTTTTTCGACTTTAATAATACTATTTCTGTCTACTTTATATTGTTTTCCACCTGCTTTTATAACTGCGAACATGAAAACTATCTCTTTAAAAATTTATAAATATTTGTCATATCATATTATTATATTAGAAATTAGTCAATGATCTTTTTTTATAGCAAATCTATTGTCGAATATCTATTAACACAAATATAATTGCGTATTGAGTTACCGCAGCAAATATTGCGGCTAGCAAATCATCAAGCATAACGCCGATACTGCCCTTAATATTTTTGTCCAACCAATTAATAGGCCAGGGCTTTACTATATCAAAAAATCGGAATAGACAAAAAGGTAATACGAAAAGTAATATAATATTTATTGTTAGCGGACTAAAATATTTAATTAAATACGATTCATTAGCAAATAAAGCGGAAAAAAATACTAAAACGATAGTTAGCATTTGCCCTACTACTTCATCAATTACCACTTCTTTAGGGTCTTCTAAATTTGTATGATTTAAATATATTTTAGTAAAATAAGTGCCGAGTATTAAGAGTATCAAACATAAGCTAAAGCTTATAATAAATATACTGACAAGTTGAGCTTCACCGAGAGTAAGACTTAAGAAAGGAATGATTATTTTGTTATTAACAATAAAATATATTAAGAAATAAGTTAGAGGGAAAGCGGCAATCGATCCAAAAGTGCCTGGGCAGTATTTTATTTTCCCGATATAAAAAAAAGTAGCAAAAAATTCTGAAAATTGTTTTTTAGTAAACATTTCTTTAATTATTTTATCCTAGATTAGAGCTATAATATCTTGTATAATTAAATTTTAACTTATACAGCAAAAATATCATGGGAATGAGCTTTAGCCATTTATTAATAGTTTTACTAATTATTTTTGTATTATTCGGTGCCGGCAAATTACCGCAAGTTATGTCCGATCTTGCTAAAGGTCTTAAAGCTTTTAAAGACGGCATGAAAGATGACGGTAGTGATAATGATAAAAATAAATAATTAATCTTTAGTGTCCATTTATCATCCTGTGGCTTGACCAGCCTTGTTGCATGGCTTGAAAAACCTACTCAATGTCATTCCCGCTTTTGCAGGAATGACATCCTGAACGTTCGTACAACACATGGTCAGGCCACTGAGTGACTAAGATACAACAACTCCCTAATTTCCTGAAACAGTAGAATATATCCCATTCTCTTTCCTAATAATATCATATCGTCTCTGAGCTACTCCATCGATGAAATGAATATTACCGGATAAACCTATATAAGGTTGTCTACTGTTCATTCTACTTAAAAACCTTTCAGATGCAAATTCATTGCCTATATAGTTTGCAGTCATACGTCCTAAATCATAAGAAAGAAGATGCATAAAGCCTATATGGTTAATACCTAAGTCTTTTGCCCTATCCGGAACGTTGCTATTGAGTAAATTTAAAGAGCCGGTAAAGCTAATATCGATATTTTCAGGGTAATCGATATCAATACGATTATCACCGATTAAAATAGCCTTTTTATCTAAATTATATTTACGAATACTATCAGCGAGTAGGTTTAAATTTTTGGGATCGTCTGATAGATAAATAACTGGTTTTGTCGTGTCGCTACGTTCATTTATAATATCGGTGTTATCTGAAATATTTCTTGCGGCTTTTGCTATAGATTCAAGATTATCCTCATAAAATTCAGTGCGTGATAATGATGCATTGTTCTGAATCAATATATTTTGCATTACTTGACTAATAGTTTGCGAATGCTTCCCTTTAGGTAATAATACCATAAAATCTTTATGGTCGTTACTTGCGTAATAATTAATGATACGTATCAGTTGTTTTAAAGGTGCATGACCGAATACAAATAATTTATCTTCTGCAAGAGCCGGATTATTTGACATAGTTATTATAATAATATCATTTGCCTTTGCTTTTTCGGCTATTAGAGAGGTAAAGTTAGAATATAGAGGACCTAAAATAATCTTAGTTTTACGTGCTACTATTTTATCCATAGCGGCTAAAACGTTTTTTTCGTCTGAACCGTCGTAAGAAGTAACATGTATGTAAGATTTGATTCCGTCGTTAAGTCCCATTTTAATTAAATCTTTATATTGTTTCCCGACAATACCATCAGGACCCTGATTTGGCATTAAAATTGCAATCTCAATTTCTTTTTGTTCTTTTTTAGAAAAACTTATAGGTTCTTCTTTAGGAGTTTGACAGGACGTTAAATATATCAAGCAAAAAAATGATAGAACGATTCGTAGTTTATGTTTTATACTAGCCATAATGTTACTTAAAATTAAAAAACTATGATTAAATATCTTTCCAAACCGGGATTATTATATATTGTTTCAACACCGATCGGTAATTTTGAAGATATAACGCTTCGTGCTATATCGACTTTAAAAAATTCGGATATTATCTTATGCGAGGATACTAGAATATCACAAAAATTGCTAGCAAAACATGACATTCATACAAAATTACAAATTTATAATGATCATAGTGATGAGAAAGATAGAGAAAATATCATAAGTTTAATAAAATCGGGCAATATAATAAGCTTAATTTCTGATGCAGGGACTCCTTTAATTTCCGATCCCGGCTATAAGTTAGTTAGAGATATACGCAATCTTAATTGTCATATAGACGTAGTACCGGGAGTATCTGCACCGGTTACTGCTCTAACTTTATCGGCTCTTCCTACTGATCGATTTTTATTTCATGGGTTTTTACCTAAAACTATAGAAAGTAAGAAAAAGATTTTTTCTGAACTAGTAAATCTTAAGGCTACTTTGATTTTTTTTGAAACGGCCCCTCGTTTGATAAATACTTTATCGGTAGCTAAGGAAATACTAGGAAACCGAGAAATATGTGTAGCTCGTGAGTTAACTAAACTGTATCAAGAAATAAAAACAGGGGATATAGATGAAATAATAGAGTTCTATCAAAATAATATTTTAAAAGGTGAGATAGTATTGTTGATTTCAGGAAATATACAGGAACAAAACCAACAAAAAAATTTAGAAAAATTTATAGAACTTTGCTTAAATAAAAACTTAAGTAACAAAACTACTACCGAACTTGTTTATGACAAATTCAAAGATGTTTATAGTAAAAAAGAGATATATAGATTGGTGAATAAGCAAAAGATTTAATATAAATTTATAGTAGAATATTTACCTCAGAATATGCTAAAATAAAGAGAAAATAACATTCAGTAACATAATAATATGTCAAAAGTTAATCCGAGAGTAGATTTAGCGTTTAAAAAAATCTTCGGAGTAGAAGAGAATAAAGATTTATTGATATCGCTTATTAATTCGATAGTAAGTGAGAAAGATCAGATTGTAGAAGTAGCATTACTTAATCCGTATAATCCAAAGAATTTTAAAGCCGATAAACTATCTATACTTGATATAAAAGCCAAAAGTGAAAGCAGTAAAAGGTATAATATCGAAATCCAAGTAACCGATGAAGCGGATTACGATAAAAGAGCTTTGTATTAGTGGGTGAAAATGTATACGGAGCAACTGAAAGAGGGATCAGATTATGCGGCATTAAATAAAACAATAGGGATACACATACTTAAACATACTTAACTTTACCAGTATTACAGATACGGATGAATATCATAATTCTTTTCAGTTAAAGGGGAAAAAAGTGGTTTAGTATATTTTAAAGATATAGAGTTACATACGATAGAGCTTAATAAATTTGCTAAGAATCCTAAGGAGGAGTTATCTGACGTCGTCAAGAAAGTTAAAAATGCTTTAGATATATGGCTAGCATTTTAACACGTAATGATTTATTAAATAAAGATAATTTACTGAAAGAATTGTATAATGATGTATTGAGAAAAGCATTAACCAACCGTGCTTGAGGTAATAAATTTAAATGATGCAGAAAGAGAGGAATATGAAAACCGTTTAGAGTGGCTTAGAATTGAAACTAGTGCTTTTAAAAAGATGAAAGAGGAAGGAAGAGCTGAAGGCGAAGCTAGAAGAAATATTGAAATAGCAAAAGAAATGCTAATTGATAAAGAGCCTCTAGAAACAATAATTAAATATACTAAACTTTCAAAAGAAGAAATAGAAAAGCTAAAAGCAGAAATCGATAAGGTCGAAAAATAAAAAGTCGTCTGCGATATATACTCCGAGTAAATGAAGAATCGGCAGACGACCCATTATAAAAAACAGTATATTTAGTTAGCTGAGCTGTGAGGACAGCCGCAATCTTTTTTAGGCTTATTTCTTTCTGCCGAATCTTCAAGTTTTTTACCGGCTGCCTGCATATCTTGACCTGTACCTTGCATTGTATTACAAGCACTTGTTAAGAAAGCTACAGCTACTAATATAGAAGTTATAAGTGCTGAACGCATAAATTTTACCTTTATCAAATTGAGCTTAGATATTATGAAGTAAGCAAAAAATTGTCAACTTGAAAATATATTAAAATTTAAAGTATTTGTACACATCACTTAGCCGTATCTTTATAATCACATAAGATATTTTGTTGACAAAATATTAATTTCTTAGTACTTCTTTAAGAATTAATATTTAAAAGATTTATAAAATGAAAGAAATCAATGATCAATTGAAAGAAGCACTATCTTCTATGAAAGACGGTGTCTTAGATTGTACAAATTTAGAGGGAATAAGCTTACAAGAGATTTTTAATTTTCTTTAAAATCCTGATATAGTAAAGGATAAAATTATCTCTCTTGATATATCAACTTATGAAAATTGGAAAGAAGTAAATGATTTTATTTTGCAATTAAATGATAATTCATCTTTTAAGCCCCAAACTATAGAAATTTATACCTTCTATAGATATATGGAAGATATTTTTAATTTAAGATTAAAAACAGGCATAAATATTACTAATCATACTGATGTTAATATGACAGATCAAAGAAAAAAGAGGCTTTATTAAAAAAATTCTTAGAGAGATTTAAAAAAAATAATTTTACTAAAGATGAAGAACAGTTAAGTCAATTTATAAAAGCTGCATGTAAAGAAGCTAAAACCCCGGATGGAATCGAAATGCAGTATGGGTGAGTTTTACAGCTTGGTTCTAAGTATAATTTCAGTAAAATAGATAAACAATATTCTGATTTACAGGGTATTTCTAAAAAGTTACAAGAGACACAAATACAAAAAGTAAATTCAGAAATTCATCATTATAAACAGGAAGATGATTTACATTTTTATATGGTAAAAGTCAACGGAGCGAATATGTCTACTTAGCAAGATTTTTGGGGTAAGCAGAGTAGCTTTCAAAGTTCTTATCAAGGCAATAATCTGGTGATAAAAAATTTTGATAAGGGGAAGTATGCCTTTCCCGCTAGCTTAGATTATCATGATCAAAGCTTAACCGATGTATTATGTAGCCTTTGTTTCCAATAAAATATGACAAAAAGGTGACTCGCTTGATACTTCATCTATAGAGATGTTTATAACCATGCTGACTTCTCAAAATGCAAGCTTTATTTTGCATTCTGGTATAGCAAGACTTCCAATATATCAAGAAAAACCTTTTATTATAAAACATAAAAATCTTGCAGTTAAACTTCATAGTTTTATTGTCGCCTGTGCCAAAGATATTTATTCTAATAAAAAAGAATATATGATTACTGTACCGGTAAAGGAAATGACACAAATAATTCTTAAAGAATATGAGAAAAAAGGAGTTTTAGATAAAATATATATAGGACATCAGCAAGAAAATTTATAAACCCCTATAAAACTTATTGAGGATAATGACAACACTTTATTTAGTCTTTATGATAAAAACGGTAATATATTACATGAATTAACTAGTGCACAAATGGAAGGAGGATTCGCTTGGTTTTGCAAACATCCGTATCTATTCAGGGGGCAAGGTAAAGGTGCACCATTCGTTACTTGTCATTTAGAAACATTAGCAACGCTTGATCCTAAACCTAATTCTATAGAACATGAATATTATTCAGAAATAATTGGTAATTTATAAGATTTACTATAACTCTTATTTAAGGTTAAAATAATAATCGCAATACTCTTTAATAGGGCAGATGTCGCAATCGGGTTTTCTAGCTTTGCATATATATCTGCCGTGCAGAATTAGCCAGTGATGGGCATGCGTTAGCCATTTTTTATCGATAATCTGCAGTAGCTCTTTTTCTACTATTTCAGGAGTACCGCCTTTAGCAAGGCCGATCCTTTTGGTTACTCTAAAGACATGCGTATCAACTGCCATTGTAGGCATGCCGAATAAGCAATTTAGTACAACATTAGCAGTTTTTCTGCCAACGCCCGGTAGTTTAATTAATTCCTTAAAATCATTCGGTACTGAAGCTTGATAGTTGCTTATCAATATTTTACATAATGCGATAATATTTTTTGCTTTGCTGTTAAATAGTCCGATAGATTTTATATATTTTTTAAGTCCTTCTTCGCCGAGTTCTAAAATTTTTTCTGGTGTATCATAAGTTTCAAATAAAGATTTAGTTGCTAAATTTACTAATATATCGGTGGCTTGAGCAGATAATATTACCGCTACTAATAAGGTAAAATCATTCTTATATATTAATTCGGTTTTCGGATTTGGATTATTCTTGCTAAAAATCTCAAAAATTTTATTAACTATTTGTGCTTGCATATATTGCTATAGAAAGTGTATTTTAGAAGATAAATTATTGAGTCTTAAAATGCTAGAAAATAAAAATTTTAAATTTATAGAAAATGAAATAAAAAATAATAAAGTAGTATTGTTCATGAAGGGTACTAAAGAGTCGCCTGCATGCGGATTTTCAGGAACCGTAGTAGCTATTTTGAATAAATTAGGTGTAGAATTTCGTGATATTAATGTACTTTTTGATGCTGAATTACGTGAAGATTTAAAAAAATTTAGCGACTGGCCGACATTCCCACAATTATACATTAACGGAGAATTAGTCGGCGGGTGTGATATTGCTAGAGAGTTATATCAAAGTGGGGAACTTGAGAAGATGTTGAAAAGCGTATAATCAGTGAATTTCAAAAATTGGCGTCGTCGTCTAGCAAGTTCTGCGGTGCTCACGTATTAAGTATACGCTCCGCTCCTTGCCTTGCAGACTCCTTGCTCTTTTTGAAATTGATCTTCGTATACTACTACTCAACCTTAATATTTTAAGTACATAAACATATAAAAACATGAGCAAATATTTAGAATACCCCGAAGTAGAAAGTAAAGAGCAGCCGCCGAAGAAGTTAGTAGTATTACTGCACGGTGTCGGCTCGGACGGACATGATTTAATAGGGCTTGTGCCTTATATCAAAAATTATTTATCCAATTGTCATTTTATTTCACCGCATGGTATTGAGGCTTATGATATGATGCCTTATGGTAGACAATGGTTTAGTTTGCAAGACCGCAGCCCGCATATTATAGCAAAGCTAATTGCAAATAATATTTCTAAGGTTGAAGATATAATAAAGCAAAAGCAGGACGAGTTAAATCTAACCAACAAAGATACTATCATTATTGGCTTTTCTCAAGGTACGATGATAGGGTTATATTTAACACTAGTTCAAAAAGAGCCGTTTTTCTGTACTATAGGTTTTTCGGGTGCATTAATTCCACCTATGGAAGTTAATAATAAGCTTACTCCTATATGCTTGATTCATGGGGAATTGGATGAGGTGGTTGGTGTTAGCGAGATGTATAATGCTTCAAACTATTTATCTAAGCTGCATATAGAGCATAGTGGACATAAATTAACGTCTCTTGCTCATTCAATAGATGGACGGGGGCTTGAGATTGCGATTAATTTTATAAATAATCGTCATTGCAAGCAGCCGTAGGCTGCGTAGCAATCTCAGGATTTTGGTACGAGATTGCTTCGTCAAAGCAATTTTTTCTCGCAATGACGATTAGATATCCACACAACAAAACCAAAAAAAATATGAGGATGAATGAATATTTTTAATAATAATTTACATGAAACGGATAAAGAGATTAATGAAATAATAAAGCATGAAAAGCTACGTCAAAGTAGCGTAATCGAGCTTATTGCATCAGAAAATTTCGTAAGTCCTGCTGTGTTTGAAGCTCAAGGGTCGCTTCTGACTAACAAATATGCTGAGGGATACCCAAGTAAGCGATTCTATAACGGTTGTGAGGAAGTAGATAAAGCTGAAAATTTAGCTATAGAACGAGTAAAAAAACTCTTTAACTGCAAATATGCAAATGTCCAACCTCATTCAGGATCACAAGCAAATCAGGCTGTATATCTTGCTTTATTACAGCCGGGTGATACGGTTCTTGGTATGTCCTTAGATAGCGGCGGGCATCTAACGCATGGTGCAGCTCCTAATATGTCCGGTAAATGGTTTAACTCCGTTTCTTATAGCGTAAATAAAGAGACTTATTTAATCGATTATGATGAGATTGAACGCTTAGCTGATTTGCATAAACCAAAATTACTTATAGCCGGTTTTTCTGCTTATCCTCGTAATATTGATTTTGCAAAATTTAGAGAAATCGTGGATAAAGTAGGAGCTTACTTTATGGCAGATATTGCTCATATTGCAGGACTTGTTGCCACAGGTGAGCATCAAAGCCCTATTCCTTACGCTCATGCTGTTACCTCTACTACTCATAAAACACTTAGAGGTCCAAGAGGCGGTTTAATTTTATCTAACGATGAAGAGATAGGTCAAAAAATAAATTCTGCATTATTTCCAGGACTACAAGGTGGTCCGTTAATGCATATAATCGCCGCAAAAGCCGTAGCTTTTTTAGAAAATTTGCAGCCTGAGTATAAAAGTTATATTCAGCAGGTAATAAGTAACGCTAAAGCTTTAGCAAATAGCTTGCAAGAAAGAGGATATGATATATTAACAGGTGGTACCGATAATCATATTGTTTTAGTGGATTTGCGTAAAGACGGAATCACGGGTAAGTTTGCTGCAAATTCTTTGGATAGAGCAGGGATTACGTGTAATAAGAATGCTATCCCGTTTGATGAAACTTCGCCTTTTATCACTTCAGGTATTCGCCTTGGTACTCCCGCATGTACTACTAGAGGCTTTAAAGAAAAGGATTTTGTATTAGTCGGTCGTATGGTAGCAGATATTTTAGACGGCTTAAAAAATAATGAAGATAATAGCGATCTTGAGCAGAAAGTATTAAATGAAGTGACAAAATTAATTAAATTATTTCCGTTTTATGGCTAATTTAAATAAACGACCTGATTGGATAAAAGTAAAAGCTCCTAATTCTACAGAGTACTATAATACAAAAGATTTAATAAAGAATCTGAGATTAAGTACTGTGTGCGAAGAAGCTGCTTGTCCTAATATTAGTGAGTGCTGGTCAAAAAAACATACAACTGTGATGATTTTAGGTTCGGTTTGTACTAGAGCATGTAGGTTTTGTAACGTTAAAACGGGTAGACCGGATTTACTTGATCCGCATGAACCGCAAAGGTTAGCGGAGGCGGTACAAAAGCTAAATCTTAAGCATGTAGTAATTACTTCCGTCGATCGTGATGATCTTGAGGACGGCGGAGCTTCACATTTTGCGGAGTGTATTAGCGAAATCCGAAAATCATCGCCAAGTACTACTATTGAGATTCTAACACCCGATTTTTTAAGAAAAGAAGGAGCAGCTGAAATAATAGCAAACGCAAAACCTGACGTTTTTAACCATAATGTCGAAACAGTACCGTCTTTATACAAAACGATTAGACCGGGGGCTAGATATTATAATTCTTTAAGATTACTTCATAATATCAAAAAATTATCTCCTGAAATTTTTACAAAATCCGGTATGATGGTAGGGCTTGGGGAAGAAATAAATGAAGTAGTACAGGTTATGGATGATTTAAGAGAAGCAAAGGTTGATTTCCTAACTATCGGGCAGTATCTGCAGCCTACCAAAAATCATGCTGAGGTCGCAAAATATGTTACGCCGGAAGAGTTTAAATATCTAGAGCGAGTAGCAAAAACAAAAGGATTCTTGATGGTTTCGGCAAGCCCGCTAACCCGTTCTTCATACCATGCCGATGAGGATTTTCAAAAATTAAAAGAGAATTACCAACAAAAACTGGTGTCTTAAAATATCATGCTTATTGCCTGTGTGGTCAGTTTTCATAGCTATTATCTTTGTTTACTAAAGTAAATAATTCTCATGTTGATTAATTTATATATATGATATCATAAGTGTAACACGTGTATACGAGTATTTTATGCAGAAGAAATTGACAATTACTATAGATGAGCGGTTTATTATAGGCTTTATTCTGTAATAGGTGAACGTAAAATTAGCAAATTTATTGAGTAACTTTAAAAGCTTATGTAATTAATGAGGAGCTTGAAGCCGCTTACAAAGCCATGGCTCAAGATACAAAAGCTGAGGAAAAGGCCAATGAGTGGGTAGAAGGGTTAATAGAACGCGATTTTTATGAAAAGAGGTGAGGTATGGTGGTCGACTTTAATCCTTGTTAGGTGGGGAAGTCGCTAAGGTAAGACCGGCAATAATTACTCAAATGCTTCATTAAATCGTGTGCAAGTAATACCTTTAACTAGTAACATCGATAAATGCTATCTTTGTGAAGCCTACGTAATGATAGGTAGCAAAAAAGGTAAAGCCATGACTGATCAAATAATGACAGTAAGCAAATTAAGATTAAAATCTAAAATTAACGTTATCTCTAATGAAGATATACAGCTTTTAAAATATGCTCTTAAGTTGCAGTTAAGTCTATAACGACATTCAATATTTGGTACAATGATAAACGTAGAAATTGTAAGAAACTACAACAAATGGCGTGAGCATAAGCAGATAAATAAGAGTTTAATCAAAAAAATAACTCAAAATATTTTATTGCGATTTGATAATTTTAGTAAAATAAAACAATTTGAATTATCAATTTTACTAACAAATGTTGCAGAAATATTGACCTTAAACAAACAATTTCGTAATATAGAAAAAGCTACTAACGTTCTTTCTTTTCCAAGCAATGAATTAAATTGGCAGGATTTATATTCTAAACTTGAATTTTTAGGTGACTCTGATTATATGCATTTAGGTGATATAGCATTTTGTTATGAGGTAATATATAATGAATCGTGCGAGCAACAAAAAACTTTTGAGAATCATTTTATTCATCTTTTAATACATAGTATTTTACACTTAATTGGGTTTGATCATCAAAATGACACAGAAGCAAATATTATGGAAAATCTAGAAATTGAAATATTATCATATTTCGGTATTTTTTCCCCTTATTAACTAAATAAAAAAATTTATGTTAAAATCTTCAAAAAAAGAAGATTCTAGTAAAAAAAATCAAAATAATAAGTTAATTTTTACTGTACGAAAATTATTCTCTCCGATAAAAAATTTTTTTAGAAAAACAAAAACGCCCGATAATTTTTTTGGTGTCATAAAACGCCTTAAAATTAATAGCCAAAAAATGACTTTAGACGAGCGTAATATTTTAGCTAATTTATTGGAGCTAGAATATAAAACTATTGAAGATATAATGGTACCACGTTCCGATATTGCGGCAATAAAATTAACTACGAATCTAGAAAAATTAAGTGAGTCTATTAAGTTAGAAGTTCCACATACACGAACTCTTATATATGACGGCACTTTGGATAATGTAGTAGGGTTCATTCATATTAAGGATTTATTTAAAGCATTGGCTACAAAGCAAAACGGTCGTTTAAAAAAGCTTATACGTAAGCATATAATTGCAGCTCCTTCTATGAAATTATTAGATTTGCTAGCAAAAATGCGTCGTGAGAGAACACATATTGCAATAGTTGTTGATGAGTATGGCGGTACTGACGGTTTAGTTACTATTGAAGATCTTATAGAAGAAATAGTAGGACGAATAGATGATGAGCATGATCAGCAATTAGATAGCGATAATTTCAAGGTTATTAATAACTCAACAATTATTTCAAATGCACGTGTTGAAGTAGAAGTGCTTGAAGAAATAATAGGAGAAAAGCTACAAAATGATGATGATGAGTTTGATACGATAGGTGGATTAGTATTGACTAGAGTCAGTAGTGTTCCGGCTATCGGTACTAGAATAGATATTTCAGAAAATATTGAAATTGAAGTTACGGACGCAACTCCTCGTTCTTTAAAACAAGTCAAAATTAGACTAAAAAACGGTTTGAATGGTAAATGAATACGAATTTAGAGTCGGTGTGTCCTCTAAATTCGTTAAAAATATTTTATTATTATATTTCAGCTTGTGCTTCATTTCCTATCAATTCCATCGGACTTTCTTGCGAAGTTGCTTCTGTATAATGCTCATATGCTAGAATTGTTCCCATTGTTGCTACTACATTGGCACCACATTTGAGAATAAAAGCCGGAGATTTAAGTAAATCACCTGCTATCACATAAATTCCAACAGCACATGCTCCTACTACTGCAAGCTTACCATACCAAGGGGTTGTATCATCACTTCTAAATAACTCGACTATTTTATTAAGCATAAAAATAAACCTAATTGTCAATGGTAATTACCATGAAACATGGAAATAATTTTATGACATTATTTTCATTTGACTTAGCAGAGAAATTTGAGTTAAATATCGAAGCTCTATACATAAAAAATTATCATTATGAAAGAATTACATATTAAACTACAAAATTACAGTAGTACATATCCTGAAGAAATTGTTACAAAAACAAAAATGCTTGAATTTTTAAATGAATATGAAAACCCTTTTAGCGGAGATTTACAAATAGGACATTTCACTGCTTCGGCTTTTTTACTTAATAATGATAAAACTAAATTTTTATTGATGCACCATAAAAAGCTTGATAAGTGGCTTCAACCAGGCGGTCATTGTGATGGAGATAGTAATATATTAAATGTAGCGGTTAAAGAAGCTATAGAAGAATCGGGAATTAATGAAATCAAAACTATAAATAAGGAGATTTTTGATATAGACACCCATTATATTCTGCAAACTCATAAGGAGCCTGCTCATTATCACTATGATGTACGATTTTTACTAAAAACAGTAAATAATGATAATTTTATAAAAAATAACGAATCGAATGAACTTAAATGGTTTAACTTTTCTGATTATTCAAAATTAGATATTGAGCTAGAACGCTCCGTTACTAGAATGATAGAAAAGTTTATGACAATTAACCATCCTGCTTGTTAAATATAAATTATTGCCCTATAATGGCGTTTTTTAAATAAAATGCCATTATCTAGAATTTTTTCATTCCGTAGTAAGAACAAGGAAGATAATACTACAAAAAACCTAGAAATTACGCATCCAGATTCAATTAATGAGAACAGACATACGAACTCTCTAGCAGGCGAAGTTGTTACTATTAAACTTAAGGAATCAGCCTCAGCCTCATAATTTTATAAAGAGTGAAAAAGTTACCCTAACTTCATTTAAACCGCCTTCTTCTCAAAGTAAAGACGAATTTGATCCTATCTTAAAAGATGTTGAAAATATCTTAAAGGATTTTGAGATTTCCTTAGATAATATAGAGACTAAAGCTTTAGGAGAGATTGATTCATAGTAACATCGATAGTTTTATGCTGTAAGGTTCCTAGTTAAAAAGGGCATTGCCCGCGTGGATCAAAAAACGCGTTCGGTGTCATACCGTAGCTTGACCACGGTATCTTGTGTCGTAGACTGTATCCTTAGATCCCGTGATCAAGTCGCGGGATGACAATAGTTTATTTTATGCTATTTTTTGATATTCAAAATATATTTTTCTTACTGCATAAATCCACGCTAAGCATACAAAAGTAAATACCACCATTAGAATTGGTGAGATTGAGGTAAAAGTAGCGGTTGGAACTAGAGTAAAAATAATAGATTGCACAAGACCGCTAGAGGATTTGCCGACTTTTGCACTTATCACGTCAACCGCAGCTTTGCCTTTGGTTTTAAGCTCCTCATCAAGAGGGATATATAACATTTCTCTTGAAGTATCCCATATAGAATATTTAGTACCTTTAGCTAAAATATTTTGAATACCACCGATCGAAACGGCGAGAGCAAGAGGTGACATTAAAATTGCTCCATCAAATAATGATAAAATTTGTTGGTCAAATACGATAAGTACAAAGAACAAAATGCCGGTCACCATTATTATAACTGGTGAAATAACTGCTGCTACAAACCAGTTGTGCATACGCATAACGTTATTACCGATGATGGTCATAACCATTATTGCCACGCCTGTCCAAAGTATATACAGACTGTTAAATTCAGCATAGGTATTTACAGTCGGATATAATTCCTTAATTTTTGCTTTCCATACTGCTTCGACTAAGTTAATAGCAAATCCGAAAGCTGCCGAACAAATTAAAAGTAGCCATAAATATTTTGATTTCGCAATATATTTAAAGCTTTTAATTAGCCCCATACGTTCTGAAGTTGATCTACCGCTTTTTGCTTTAGCATAAAATAACGGATTAGTAAAAACGTTCTTGCTAATAAATCTAACTAACAAACAACAAATAATAGCAACAATTACCACAATTGTCGTGGATACTTGAACTAAAGTGATTTTACTATCTGAAATACTCATAAACTTCTTAATAATAGTATCTTCCGATGATAGATTCATCATTAAAAAGCCGACTAATATTAAAGAAGAGTTGCCGAATAGCGAAAAGAGAGTATAAAATCTTTTTGCTTCTTCGATAGTAGTAAGTTCATTAGCAAACTGCCAAAATAATAATACGTAAAAAATATTAGGCCAAAGCTCGGCAAGACTATAATATACTATATAACCCCAATTACCTACTAATGAGATATACCACTTAAAATGAGGATAACGTTCCATCCAGTCAGCTAGATTATCGGGATGTACATGAAAAATATGAATATTAGGATAGATTACAAAAGTGAATAAAACAAAAAAGCTGATAAAAAATGCACTTAAATAATAAAAGATCTTTTCAAAAGTAAGATAATTAATCATTTTAGCATAAATAATCACGAATAAAGCAGCGGCAGGCGTAACGCAATAAACTTTAGCAAAACCTGCTATTTCTGCACTAATCTCGGAGATTAAAATACTATCTTTTAAGATTCGTAAAACATTTTGATTAAATAAAATACAAAACATTAAGGTACTCATCGGAATAAACTTTCCGAGTTCGTAATTATGTACAGGCCAAAATGCCGCTCTGAATTTGTTTTTAAACGATCGTGATGAGGTACTTAGCATTATAAATCCCTAAGGAAAAAAAAAACTTAAGCACTTCAAGATTTTATGAAAAGATATTTCCCCTAAAACTTTAGAGCCTATATATTGTTATTATATTCTGAGGGTGCTGAACTTATACAATATATTTAGCCTTTTGTCAAGAATTACTAATATAAGATTAGATACTCTCAACGCTAGATAGTAATAAACTACAGGAATATTTTGACCTTTATAATAATTATACAAAGACACCTAATTTAGGTAATAAATATTTAAAATCAGGTAAAATAGTAATGCAAACAGAGCATTATAGGGTGTTGTATTACTTGGCATCATCCTGTGGTTTGTCCACGGGTTCCAGTAAAAATAAATTAAAAATGGATTCCCGCTTTCGTAAGAATGACAAGGGGGAAGTCAGGAATGACACAGAAAGAAGTCAAGATGACATCAAAACTTTCCTAATCATCCCCTCTATCTTCAACTCACCGGAAATATTTTTTTTAGCTCGTGACAAAAGTTTTATTGAAAATTTGAGAAGCTACGGTGAAGTTTATTTAATAGATTGGTTAGAGATTGAGGAACCTAAATATTTACTAGACGACTATGTGCATAAAATAATCGAAGTAATAGATAATTTGAAAATTAAAGACATTAATTTAATAGGTCATTGTATCGGTGGTAACCTTGCGATAGCTACAAACGTACTTATGCCTTAATTTATCAAAACTCTGACTTTACTTACCTGCCCGTGGGATTTTTCTCATTTTTTCTATATAAGAATGTTGCATCGATATTTAAAACTAGATAGTGGCATAGAAAATTTACTGATAATTCCTAAAATTCATATTCAAATTTTATTTTTTCTTTTATTTCCTGATTATTTCAATGCTAAATTAAAAAAATTTTTCTCTATAACTTCTGATAAGGAGCAAGAATTAGCATTTGGAATAGAGAATTGGCTTATGTCAGGTAATAGTATATCTAAGGAGGTTTATAATCAAATTATACAAAATATATTAGATGAAAATATGTTTATAAATCTTAAATGGAAAATCGATAATTTTATTATTGATCCGAGTTAATTCATTGTCCTGTATATATAGTAGCAGCAGAAGATGATCAAATAGTACCTAAATATTCCATTTTACCTTTGCAAAAATTATTAAAAAACTCTAAGCTTATAGATGTAGCAGGCGGACATATTAGTTATTTAATAAATGATAAACTAGATAAATTATTTAAGGAGTACACATTATGACAAAACCGGTTTATATAACTTATGCGAAAAGGACTGCTTTCGGCTCTTTTATGGGGAGCCTTAGTACAACAGCTGCACCTATGTTTGCTGCTCATTTAATAAAGGATATACTGCAAAACAGCAAAATCGATCCAGCTTTAGTAGGTGAGGTAATCCTTGGATAGGTAATAACCGGCGGTAGAGGGCAGAATCCGGCGAGGCGAACTCTGATTTATACGGGAATACCGAAAGAAGTGCCGGGCTATACGATTAATAAAGTATGCGTCTCAGGTCTTTAAAGCGTAGTACTTGCAGCAAATTCAATTATGACGGGTGATAATGAAATAGTTATAGCAGGTGAGCAGGAGAATATGTCGCTCGGTATGCACGGTAGCTATATCAGAGCAGGAGCTAAATTCGGCGATATTAAAATGGTTGATCTAATGCAGTATGACCGATAAACCGATGTATTTTCAGGAGTATTTATGGGTATTACTGCCGAAAATATCTCGAAACAGTTTAATATGAGCAGACAACAGCAGGACGAGTTTGCCTTAAGCTCTCACAAAAAGCAGCTAAAGCACAGCTAGCAGGAGTTTTTAAAGATGGAATCTTACCTATTGAAGTAACGGTTAAAAAACTACTAGTTTGTTTGATCATGATGAAACAGTAAGACCTGATACCAGTCTTGAAATTTTGAGTAAATTACGTCCTGCTTTTGATAAAAATGGTGTAGTTACGGCGGGTAATGCTTCCTCTATTAATGACGGTGCGGCATGTCTCTTATGGTAGTTTCCGAAGAAGCTTTGAAAAAGCATAATTTAACGCCGCTAGCTCGTATTCTTATGCTTCAGCTGGTGTTGATCCAAGTGTTATGGGGGTACTGCCCCTGTCCCTGCATCCAAAAAAGCTTTAAGTAAAGCAGGTTGGAACGTTAATGATTTGGAAGTTATCGAGGTTAATGAGGCGTTTGCCGCTCAAAGTATTTATGTAAACCGTGAAATGGGATATGGAGAAGGTTAATGTTAACGGTGGAGCAATAGCAATCGGTCATCCGATCGGGGCAAGCGGCGGACGTGTACTTATTACTCTGATACACGGCTTACGAAGAGCTAAAGCTAAAAAAGGCTTAGTTACTTTATGTATCGGTGGCGGTATGGGTATGGCTATGTGCGTTGAAGCGGTTTAAATGTGCATTTGACTATATAGGCATTAATTGCTTTATTTGCTAAAGAAGAAAGTTGTATTCATCTGAATTAACTATAGTTCATTGTAATATATATCTGATCTAATATCTCTACAACCTAATAATGCATCATTACAATGTGTGATTGTATTTATAAACTCATGAAAGGTAGAAAAATTAGAGAATGCCTCCGGTTCATAACTCTCCCAATAATTTTCTGCTTCTTCTATATTATTACAAACACGCTTTAGCTTTTGACCAAAATATTTAGGAATATTCCCTAAATTTTTTGCCCAACTCCATACCATAAAATAGTTAGGATTAAAATCAGTAGAATCTATAAGAGGAGTTAGTTTAAAATGCTTCAATAAATTAGAAAAGTTATTTATGAGTTTATGAGAGGCTAATGCTTCATTGGGTACATAATTCTCATCATCAAATTGATGAAATATTTTTAATCTTTTTAGGCATATAGGTATCTCTTTTGCAAGTTCCATATAACGAGAAGATGGAAATTGGGTATTATAAAAGGTATAAGTTTGATTGTTTTTAGGCCATTCCTGGTCATTATTTATTATTTGTGCATCTTCAATTGGATATGCATCATTTCCATCAATTAAACAAGACAATATATAACTTAAGGTAGCTAATTGCATGCTTGGTGACCAGTTTATAGGATTCCAAGAAGACCAAATGCTAGACACTATATATTTAATAATTTCCTTATTATTTTGCATTTATTATATCCTATTTTTTGGTTAAGGAAATATATTAAATGAATTTATAAAAAATACTAAAATTTTATAAAATCATTAATAATTTGGCGATAATTGTGTTAATTATACACATCTTTATATACTATAATATAAATAGTAACATTAAAAAGTTGTTTACTTCTTCTAGTTTCATACTTAGGATATTTCTATTTTAAATGTAAACTTCTTTTTATGTACAATCAATCTGATGAACAAATCAAATCTATCCTCGATGTATGGAAGATTATTGAAGTACTAACTCCTAATAAAAACGAAAATTTAAATAGATATTTTGAAATTATTAGAGAACATACCGATAAAGAAGGCAGTTTTAGTTGCAAACTGGATAAGAAAGAAACGCTTTTTTTCTTAAAAGATGTTCCGTTTGAAAAACTGGATAAAACAAAACTCGGTATTGATCTTGAGAAAAACGAAGTAGCAGTTCATTGGCATATTTATCTCGGTTATTTAAAATGGTCGGAAGCTGAACTTGATATTTTAAAGAAAATCCAAAATATAACTAAATTAGATCAAGAGTTCTTAAATGATTATGATAACCATCAAGATAAGCAAGAGCAACCGACAAACACCTATTGCTGGTTTAACTATAGATGAAAACGGTAAATATGTTGAAGGATCGATGGTTATCTCTACTGCTGCTTATGCTCTCGGTAGAATCATGAGAGATGAGTTCCAAGAAAAAGAATAAAGATTTACCAAATTTTGTAGATAATAATAACAGCCTAATAGAGGAAGTATTTTCAGAAAGCGAGAGAATATATTTTAAGGATAAAAAGCAAGATTCTTGAGTTAAAACTCTAGATTTAAAAATGATTAATCTTATGATTGATCTTGTAGTGCAGAAGTTAGAAATTGACAAAAAATATTTATTTGGCCGCTCTGAAATATGCGTAAGAAGAGTTACCTCGCATAAAAAGAAAAAAGATAAACCGGTAATTTATAATTTTGCCACTCCTTCTTTAGAAATGTTTAATAGTTTTTTTCTAAGGCCATTAGATTTTGTACGAAGTAATATAGAAAAATTTGACTCGGAATCAGCAATTGCCAAATATCTCGGTAAAGAAGATAAGCCGGATTCCATAGATGTTTTAAAGCATCAAGAAAGTCTACAAGAACTGTTATCTCCATTTATGATGTAACCGACGCGTTGGTGTTCATCGCCGAGTCACTCTCTTGCAGCACTGCAAGCTGCTGCCATTAATTTGATATTACCCTCTTTTTCAGGAAAGCTTTTTGCTGTTAATGGTCCGCCTAGTACAGGTAAAACCACTATACTTTTTGATCTTATAGCAAATATCTATGTAGATCGTGCTTCATATTTAGCAATTTTAGAAGATCCTAAGGACGGGTTTCAAAATAAAAAATCTTCCTTACATACCCCCAATTTTGATTATCATGTTAATTCTTTAAAACCGGAATTACAAACTTACGGTATGGTTGTTGCATCATCTAATAACAATGTTGAAAATATACCTAAAGAAATATCGTTATATAGTAAAATAGATAAGCTATATCCATAAAGATTTAAGTTATTTTAAACAACTTTTATTGGAAGAGGAAAAAGAGAAAGATTGGGGTATATTTGCTGCGGTGCTCGGTAATCATGCAAATAAAAAGAGATTTTCAAATAAGTTTTGGAAATATAAAGATGAAGAAGAAAACGATGATAAGAATGATAAAAAACATACAATGCTGCAATATCTTAATCTGCTAGTTAATAATAAATGTAAAGATAAAGCCCCTGCACACTGAATATTGTAGTAATTCTATAGATGAAATTAATAATGAATGGAAAGAAGCGTGTGCTGATTTTAACAATTTATACAGTGAAATTCATGAAGTTTATGAAAATATTGCATCAGTTATTGAACTTAATAAAAAGAAAAGAGAGTTAATTAAGGAGGAGGATTTAGGAGTGATATATGCAGAAAAAAAAGAAGAGCAAAATGAGTTAGAATTAGAGCTTGATTATAAAAGCTCTAAAATACTTGAAATTGATTGTGAAATAAAATTATTAAATTTGGTTTTTTTTGAAAAAATTCATGCATTTTTAAAAACCGCAAAATACAATTCTTGCTATGAGCAAAAACGGGATTTAATTAAGCTAAAAAATAAATCTTCAGAAGAAATTAACCCGATAAAAACTGATGTTAAGAATATTAAAGCTGAAATTAAGAAAATTGAAGCTTCTGTAGAAGAAATAAAACAGCTTAACGACGATATAAGCTTGGCTATCATAAGTTTAAAAGATAAATATTTCAGTATTAAGGATTTTGAAGAAGATTTATTTTGGAAAAATTGGCAAGAAAATTTTGAAGATTTAAATAAAGTCACTCCTTACTTTGATAAAGAGTTTGAAAAATTAAGATCAAAATTATTCATAAGTGCTGTGAGATTACATGAGATATTTATAAATGCTAATGCTGATAATTTTTGGCATAGCCTGCAATATTTCTTTGATATGGCAGTGCACTCATTGGGTGCCCCTAAGATAAACAAAATTGTTTGGCAAAATTTCTTTATGGTCATACCTGTTGTGTCTACAACTTTTTACTTATTCGATAAAATGTTGGTAACATCCGAACATAATGAAATTCCTTGGTTATTTATTGATGAAGCAGGGCAGATATCGCCACAATACACAGCGAGTGCTATTTACAAATCAAAAAAAGTCGTAGTAGTCAGTGATCCGCTGCAAACAGATCCTATTTCTATATTAATAAAGCAAGATTTAGTGAACAAATTATGTGAACATTTTAAGGTTTCATATCCTGAGTGGTCACCTTCGGAAGTTTCATTGCAAAACCTAACTGACCGTAATTCTTTATATCAAACAAAAATAGATGATGTTACGGTTCGTTTCCCTTTATTAGTGCATAGAAGATGCCAAAATCCGATGTTTAAAATATGTAACAAAATAGCTTACGGTGACAAAATGATTTTTGCTACCTCTGACTGTAATTCTGATATTAGTATTATTACAATGTATAAAGATTACAGCGAATCTATCTTAAACGTCGGTATTAGCAGAGCTAAAACGGTAGCCTTGAGATTTGGCTGAAACATAAATATATGCCGGAAATCTATAATATGCTTGGTGATAAAGATTATACTTAGATAGCACTACAAGAATTGGCTAACTGTCCAGACTGGCGGAGAGAGAGGGATTCGAACCCTCGATACGGTATGACCCGTATAACGGTTTAGCAAACCGCCGCCTTCGGCCACTCGGCCATCTCTCCAGTTATGGCGTTACTTTATATCATCTAATAAGCAAAATTTCTAGAATTATTTTATAATTTTTCTAACTAAATATAATCATTTTCCGGCTTTACGGAATTGCCCATAATCAAAGCTTCCTTATCACATCCAGGTAGCCCTTTAAAGTCCATATACCAATAACTAGGTAAATCATCCCAACTACGGAAATATTCAATATATTTGTAAAACTGTTTAGCCTTGGCTTCGATAGTTTTAATATCCGTATTATCATCACAAATATCAAAAAGTTGTTGGGTTATATAATAAATAGATTTAGTATCATTTTTATATTTATCTATTAAGTACTCTATAATTTCGATTCGTTTGTTTAAGCTAAGATGATAAGAGTCTGAAATTAACAATTTTACAAAATTCTCACTATCACTACAGATGTTAAATAATATTTTTGAATGTTCTCAAATAATTTCTGATATTTAACTAAAAATCTATTCCAAGTTATTACTTCAAGATTAACAAAACTCGTATAGTCTTTTGGTTGGCATTCGGGAGTATATTTTTGTAACGGTACTAATTTTGATGAAAATTTTGTAATTCTTCAAAATGTGTAGCTATAAAGATGATTGTACACTAAGTAATAAGAAAATCTACAAAATAAAATTGATAAATAAATTTGATGATATTTGAATATCTGCTACTAACTCGCTGTCTAGTTTTCTAATATCATTTACTATATC
Organism: Rickettsia aeschlimannii; assembly: GCF_047973405.1. Taxonomy (NCBI): domain Bacteria; kingdom Pseudomonadati; phylum Pseudomonadota; class Alphaproteobacteria; order Rickettsiales; family Rickettsiaceae; genus Rickettsia; species Rickettsia aeschlimannii. The sequence goes on along the minus strand of NZ_JBFQGO010000005.1, from coordinate 89,687 downwards.
ACCTATATATTTTAACTCTTCATCCGTGTGATCTACATATTTAATATTTAAATCTTCAAAGGTAATAACTTTACCTTTGGCTATTTTATCTATTATTCTATAGTTTTTAATTATAGGTTCTTCATAATTAGCAATAATATAAATTTCCGGATTATATATATCTTTGAAGTTATTTCGCAGCATATTTACTGCTTTCACCGTATTTTGATTTAGATAATCAAGCTCTAATATATGAATATTGGTAAGTAATAAACTTGCATGATCTATTTTATTAAAAGGAGCAACATACCATGGATATTCACATTCTTTAATGTCTTTTTGGATAAGAGCAATTTTTTTATAACATTCTTATTTTAAAAATGTATCATTAGTATCTGTTAAGGTTAAATTTTTAAAATCCTCTATTACCTTGTCTAAATAGTTCTGCCAATCACTAGTTAATAATTCTAGCTATTGCTTAAAAAAACTAAAACTAATTTGCATATAATAATATTAAGTATATTAAGTTAATTTAAAAACTTTATGAATCAGAAGTTATTAGAGACAGTTATTTACTAACGTTATCTAAACAATTCTGTAGTTCTTCTAAATTACTTATATTACTTAACTTATATGGATAATTAATTTTCCGGAGCATATTTGTTAGTACGCTTCCTGCCCCTATTTCTACTATATGAGCGATTTCTAATTTGTTAAATAGTTCTAAAGTTTCACGCCATCTAACTCGCCCGCATATCTGAAGAATTAAATTTTGTTTGATTTCTGTAGGATCTAGAGTAGGTTTTGCGGTATAATTTTGGATTATCGGTATCAGAGGCTTATTAATTACAGCTTTATCAAGAGCTACTCGCATTTTTTCTTCTGCCGGCTTCATTAAGCTACAATGAAATGGAGCACTGACTTTCAGTTTTATCGCTTTATAACCTAAATCTTTAATTATACTAATAGCATGATCTATAGCTGTGGTCTTGCCGCTAATAACTATTTGTCCTTCGATGTTATCGTTGGCAATTTGGCATAAATTTATTTTATTGATCTCTGCTAATATTCCTTCAAGTTTTTGAAGCGGAATATTGATACAAGCCGCCATGCTTCCCTCACCTTCAGGACATGCTTCCTGCATAGATGTACTACGTATATGAAGTAGTTTTGCCGTTGTCTCAAGGTTAATACTTTCGGTACTACATAAAGCACTATATTCACCTAGCGAATGACCGGCAGCATAATCACAAAGACTATCCAAACTTTTACCGGTTTCAGCTTTGATAATATTTATTATTGCCATAGATACTGCCATTAATGCCGGTTGTGCGTTAGTGGTTAAGGTAAGTTCTTCAGAAGGTCCGTTAAAAATTATATTAGTGAGTTTTCGGTTTAGTACTTCATCAACGATTTGAAAAGTTTCTTTGGCGGGTTTAAAATTATCATAAAAATCTTTTCCCATACCGATCAATTGCAACCCTTGACCAGGGAAGATAAAAGCTGTTTTCATATTTTGTATTATCGATTTTATTAATAGATTTTATTAAAATTTTCTAAAATAGTCAAATTATTTTAAGCATTTTAAAACTGTTTTTCAATTTTTACGCTATATATAATTTTTACAAAAGTATTAATTTTTCTTAGCTCTATAACTTGATTACTTCCAACTAGTACTATAAATTAAACTAAGAAAATATAAACAAGGAAATTAGTTATGAAGTTAAAAGAATATTTTAAAAAGTTAGAAAGTACAGCTTTTGGTCCGTGGCTTGCTGCAATTTAAAAAATTATTTAGTAAAGAGGCATTAGAAGAGGAAATACTGAATATAAAACTAAAGGAATCTGAAAAGCAAGAGGTTAATAAAAAAGATTTAGTTATTTTATCTAATAATGTTATTGAAATTGAACAAAAAGATACAATAGAGCATGAAATTTCAAGAGTTAACCAATATAGCGAAAATATAGGTTTGGTATTTACTCTAATTACCAATATTCAATTAGAAAAATTTGCAGAATTTATCTCTAATTTACCGAAAAAACATAGTGAATTTAAGGATTACTTTCGTAGTGAAGAACAAAAAGATGGTTTTTTTAAAATAGAACAAAATGTTCATGAATTACAAGCTTATTTAGATTCATATGAATATAATTGTGGTATTCTTAAATCTGATTTATTAGGGCATGATTATTATCATAATGCATAAATTATTATGCTATCTATTTTAAGAAGTAGCGGTTTCAATAAAAATCTTATTAATTTTCTTATGACAATCTAAATATAAATGATTTAAATTTAAGATATAGGAGTTAAATATCTTATAATCCTCTGTTAATAAAAGTATTTTTATTTTTCTTGTTATAGTTGTTATTTCTAAAATAACAAAGTATAAACAAGCCTTAAAAGAAAAAAATTTAAGTATTATTCCTTATTACCTTTTTCATTAATGCAGGGATGGTAATTGTTTAACCTTTCTATTTTAATTCTTGCTTTATTTTCAAAGAAACTTTCTAAAATTTTTAACATAAGATGCTATTTTAATATATGTATATGTACGTCTTATTAGTATATTATGTTTAATATAGTAGCAGCTACTAATTGAGAAATTTATCGCAAGTTTGTTTGGCTATTTCATACCAGCAATTTTCAGGAGTGGTAGATTTATTACTAAAACCGCATATAATCAGCTTGTCTTTAGCTCTTGTCATTGCAACGTAGAGTAGTCTTATATATTCTTGCAAATCTTTTAATTTTTCAGCTTCTTTCAGTTCTTGCAAAAACTTAGGAGTATCGGCAGCATTAGCAGAGAAAAACATTTCTCCTTTATCATCCCAAATAAATTTATTGCTGCTTATCGGTAAAGTAGTAGAATCGCATAATATAACGATAGGAGTTTCAAGCCCTTTAGAGCCGTGGACGGTCATTACTCTTATTTTGTCTGAATGCTCCATATCACGTTTAATATAGATATCGTTATTCTCAAACCAAGCAACGAATCCTTGCAGTGAATTATCTATATCATTTGCATAGTTTTTGCTTAATGTTAATAGTTCATTTATCATACCATCACTATCATCATCGTAAATCTCTCGTAAATTTAGATTATGCACCACTAAATCAAAGAAGTTCTCAACAATAGATATTTTATAAATTTCAATTAGAGAATCTAACTTATTATATATCTCCTCATGTGAAGAGAGTATATCCCATAAGCTATTCTCACTTTTATTTACAAGAAGTTCGTATAATTGCTGCTCGCTTATTCCAATAATCGGTGATTTTAGTAAACCGGCAAGATTTAAATCATCATCAGGTAGTAACACAAATTTAGCTAATGAAATTAAATCCATTATAGTTAGATTTTCCTTAAGGTTCATTCTGTCGCTTACCTCAACTTTAAGCTTAGCTTTGCTAAGTTCTTTGATCAGATTATTACTAAATTCATCTCTCTTTCTTACTAATATCATGAAATCTTTTTCAGATATTCTGTTTGCAGTAGACGGTAAAATTGCTTCGCTTTCTATTTGTTCTTTTATAAAATTTACGATTTTTTCTATGAGTAAATCGGCAGCAGATTTAGAATTTTCATAATCTTCAGGTAGTGCCCAAAAAAGCTCTTCTTGTTTTTCACTCGTCACTAATGGCCAAACCGTTACAGAGCCTTGATGTGTACAAAATGAGGATATTAAAGGATTATTCGAAAGGAATAAACTCGGGTAATTGGATTTTATATTTTTTAAAACATTATAAGTAAATTGTAAAATCTCTGCACATGATCTATAAGAATATTCAAGGGTGATATTTTTGAATTTCTTATTAGCATTTGTAAGATTTGCTTTTAGTCGCTCATTTACTAAGTTGAAATTATGAAGATCAGCCCCTTGAAAACTGAAGATCGATTGTTTATCATCGCCGACTATGAAAACACTATTATTGGGCCTCTCTACAGCATTAAACTCTGTTATTAAAGTAGTAATAATATTCCACTGTGGGGGGCTTGTGTCTTGTGCTTCATCGACAAGAATATGATTTATCTCGCTTTCAAGCTTATGCAGCAACCACTCATGAGTAGTTTTATTATTTAGTAATTTCTCGGTGTAGTAAATTAAATCGTCGTAATCGAGTAAATTATTTTCTTTCTTATATGAATCGTATTTTTTTAAAATAATATGCGCAAGTTTAGTAAGTAAGTTCGTATGATATTCTAGCTCTTCTATGCGACGCAGCTCATCTAGTCGGTAAATTTCGGAGGTAATTTTTTCTAGCTCTAGTAATAATTTAGGATATTTCCTTATTAATTCTTTCGATAAAAGGTTCTGTCGTTTTTTACCGTCTTTGGTAAAAAAAATTTCTTTCGGTGCTATCTCCAAATCATACTCGGCAAATAAGTTTTTTACCTTATCGTAAATATTATTTAATTCCCCTAACGCTAATCTTTTATTAGATATTTCTTTGGGAATTTGCTTATTTATAAATAACTTTCTGAATTTAATTTTCTGCTCGATTATCTCGGTAAAAATATCTTGCAGAGTTATTTCATGAAATCGGTTAAGTAAAATTTTAATTAAGTCATTATGTTCATCGCTTAAGTAAATTTCGTTTCTGATATTTAGGAAGATATCTTGTAATTTACTTTCTTCAAGGATTTTAAACTCCGGTGTTATGTCGGCTTCTAAGGGAAAAGTTTTAAGGATTTTTTGACAAAAAGCATGAATTGTATAGATATTTAAAAGCTTATTGCTATTTAGTATTTTATCATATAAAGTTTTTGCGTTTTCTGTTTCTTGCGGTGATGGCTTATTGCCGCTCATTAAGAAAAGTGCTTCTTCTAGTTTCTCGGCGTTGCAAAGAGAAAGATATTTAAGTCTGCTATTAATCCTTACTTGCATCTCTATAGCTGCAGCATTAGTAAAAGTAAGGCATAAAATATTGGAAGGCTCTACGCCCGTTATTAACAGACGTAAAAATCGATCAGTTAGGATTTTGGTTTTACCGGTACCGGCAGATGCCGATACCCAAACGGAGTAATTAGGATCGGATGCTTCTCTTTGTAAATCACTCATTTATGTATCGATTTTCTACTGTCACCCCGTGACTTGACCACGGGGTCCAGTCTTTTTAATTATTTTTCTGGATCCAGCTACAAGCTCGCGGGATGACATCCACAGCCATATAACGACGCCGATAAATTACATATATTACGATTAAAGAAATAGCAAGTCCAAACCAAGTTAGGGCGTATTCTAAATGGTCATTTCTGATTGCTGCTAAATGATTTATTGCAAGAGGTAATAAAATATCTAGATTGTTAATATCTTTTCCTTCCGCAATAATATAAAAATTCTCAAGATCTAAGCCTAACACTTTGGATGCTTCCTTTAAATTTAGCGTTAGCCACACATTATTTTTTATATCGTTAGCAGGTAAGTAGATACGAGTTTTTTCTGATGGCATGGTAACACCGATAATCTCGTGCTGCCGGTCGTTTGTAGCCTGCGTGATAATATTTTTATTGCGATTACTGAACCAACCTCGTACTACTAAAATAACTTTATCTTCTATGGTTTTAAAAGGAGTAACTAAATAATATCCGTCTTTTTCACTCGACATTGACCTTCTACCGTATAAATATATGTCTTTATTAGGCAAAAATTGACCGGTAATTTTTACTTTGTGATAAGGTAACCAGTCTTGAATTTCTGCTAAATTAATTGCAGGTGAGGTTAGGTTAGCTTGCATTGAAGCTAAAAATAATTTCTTTTCTTTTAAACGACTAAGCTGCCAAAAGCCTAAAGAGATAAGTATTGTAAAGGTTATAAATACAAGAAAATTTGTTTTCATAGATAAGTTTTAAGGGGATTGTTGATAATCGTCATTGCGAGCGTGAGCGACTAAAAGGAGCGTGGCAATCTCATGAAATAATATAAAATGCCTGAGATTGCCAAGTCGAGGCTTTGCCTCTCCTCGCAATGACGTTTTACTAAGCAGTTTTTAAAATCCTACTGAGAAACTCTTTATGTTTTTGTAGCTCTTCTTTTGTAGGTTTAATAACAATAGTAGCTTGCTCTGTTTGGTTATTTACTTGATTAGTTGCTAAATTATTTATTCCGGCAGATTTATCAACCATTTTAAAAGCGGATTGTCTACCGCCCATTAACTCTACATATACTTCTGCAAGTAATGCTGCATCTTTCAAAGCTCCGTGAAGCTGCCTACCTGAATTATCAACTTTAAATCTTTTACATAATGCATCAAGATTATATTTTGAGCCTGGAAACATGCTTCTAGCCATTACTAAAGTATCAATAGTATTTGCTAGTTCCAAGAGTTTAATTTCGGTTCTTTTTAATAATGATAATTCGTGATTTAGAAATTTAATATCGAAAGGAGCATTATGAATAATCAGTTTGCTATCTGAAATAAACTCTAAAAAATCATCGGCTATTGTATGAAATAGAGGCTTGTCTTTTAAAAATTCGCTGGATATGCCATGAATTCTATAAGCCTCAAACGGCATATCTCGTTCAGGATTAATATAAAAATGAAAATTCCTGCCTGTTAATACCTTATTTACCATCTCAATAGCACCGATTTCAACGATTCGATGACCTTGTCGTGGGTCAAGTCCCGTAGTTTCGGTATCTAAAATTATTTCTCTTAAACTCGACATTCCAAATCCTTTATTAGCTTCGCTATTTGTTTTTCCAAGTCTAACATATCAACGCCGCTATTTATAGCAAAATCTGCTTTTGCTATTTTGCTCTCTTGTGATAGTTGAATTTCTTTGATTTTATTATAAATTTCTATATCAAACGAAGATCTCGTTATTGCTCTTTGTATTCTTATTTCTTCAGAGCAGTATATTGTTACGACAAAATCAAAATATTTATCAAATTTAGCTTCATAAAGCAGCGGCATTTCGGCAAAGCCAAATTTGGAATTAGCATTTTCTTTTTTAAATAAAATGAGTTTATCTATTAGTAAGGGGTAAATAAAATTTTGTAGTTTTTCTCTAGCTAGGTCGTTATTGTAAATTAAATTACTGATTTTTCCAATATTGAAAGACTCAAGTTCAGGTAGTAATTTTAAAATCTGAGTTTGCAAAACTACATCTTGATATAATTCTTTTATGCATCTATCGGCACAAAAAGTTTTATATCCTTTTTCTGCTAAATAATCCAACATAAAAGTTTTGCCTGATGCATAGCTACCGGTAATACCTATTGCTAACATTTTGTTATAAAAATTTTATGTTCATTAGCGAGTTTTATAGTTAATTCTTCTTCGACTATAATTACGTTATTTTTTTGAATCGCTACCCCTTTGTAATTATATTTAGCAAGATTCTTTATAGTATTAGGACCGATCGTCGGTATATCTAGTCTATTATCTTGACCTAATTTTGCTATTTTTACTAATACTCCTCCATGAGGATTTTTACGTAAAGCTACACATCTCGTTATTAAATTATCCGTTCCTTCGGCAGCCTCTATACCAAGTATGTAGCCACTTTCAACTATAACCGATTGTGCGATGTCGAATGAACTTAGATGATTCAATAATTTTATTCCAAGCTCAATATCATTTTTATCTGAACTTATAGGGTTAGTATCGGTTATAATATTGGAGTTACCTTGTTGATTTTTATATATTTCATTACTTGAAATTACCTTGAAACCATAACTTTCAAAAAAATCCGCTACTGTTTTTAGCAAACTATCATCTCCTCGAATTTTTTGTCCAACTATTTTGAAAAGCAATAAACCGCCTATTTTATCTACGGCTAAATTTTTAAAATTTGGTCTATTAACTCCACCGATAAAAATAATATTTTTTACCTCATACTTCTTAAAATATTTTATAGCTTCCCCGACCATACCGATTTTTAAAATCTTATATTCAAAATCTTTAATTTGATCTATATCAGCTTCGTCTTTAATTGCCGCTATATAGCAATTACCGCCTTGCTTTGTATAATTACCTGCTATTAAGTAAGGTAATGAACCTCTGCCGGCGATAATTCCAAGATTTGGTAGCATAATTAAGTTTTTAATTTAGAATTCTAAACATTTATTATAAGTCCATTTTTAATATAAATCTAGAATTCTTATTTGACCTTTACATTTTAATCAAATTAAGGCATAATATTTGGTGCTAATATAGCTATAGTAATAAACGTAATTTAGAATAGAGGTTGCGGACTCGGGGGCAGTACCCGACGCCTCCACCAAAACTTTCTAAATAACTTGCTCCTAAAGGTAATTTGTACGTCGATCCGGTACTCGAATCCTCACGTTACTTGCGTGTACGCTGCAGTTCTGCGTTCCGTGTCGCCTTCAAATTCCTCTTTATTAGCTACGTCATTTAGAAAAGTTTAAATATGTAATAACTCTTAAAGAGTAGACAATACGAAGTTCATCGAGTATTTTTGGGGGCGAAATAGGATCGACGTGCCTAATAAAAAGATTGCTTTTACTCGGGATGATTCCGCCGATGGCTTTTGCCATATGGGTCAAAACAAAGAAACGCAAACGATAATAATCGTTCTGTAGGTCGTTTAGCTTTAGCAGCTTAACCCTACGCGGCTGGGGGGTGTGCCGGGCAACAGAAAAACCCTCACTTATACTTGTTTAATTTGAAAAATTGGCATTGCCTAAAAATGGTTGATCTTGTCATTGCGAGCGAACGTAGAGAATGTGGCAATCTCATAAAGTAGGACTCCTGAGATTGTTTCGTCAAAACTTACAGTTTTTCCTTGCAATGACGTAAACTGTTCAAATTAAACTTCGTCGATCTATTTTTATTTATTTTTCTCGTATGAATATTGAATATAAAAAATTTGTGCATGAATATATGCTAGAATTTGTGAAAAAAATTCTAACAAAAATTCAGCATGAAAATTTATATTGGGATCAGTTAATATACATATCGTACAGAACCGATAACCCTGCGGTAATTTTACCTTCAAAAGTTAAACAGGCATATCCGAAACAGATAACAATAGTACTGCAATATCAGTTTGAAAATTTAATAGTAAATGATACGGGCTTTTCTTTAACGGTAAGTTTTGATGGGGTTAAAGAAATAATTTACGTACCTTTTGATGCACTTATTAGCTTTGTTGATTCCAATAATAATTACAGTCTAACTTTTAATCATTCGTTAAATATACACGAAAATCCTCAACATGAAGAGGAAATAAGTAATAATAAAAGTTATCAGACTTCATCATCTTCAAGTCCAAATGTTATAATGTTAGATAAGTTTCGTAATTCTTCTAAACCTAGTTAATGCATATTATGGATTCAAAAGTAGTGATATATACTGATGGTGCATGTGCGGGTAATCCAGGTCCCGGAGGGTGGGGAGCTTTGCTTCAATTTAATGATACTAGCAAAGAAGTATTTGGGTATGAGTTAGATACGACTAATAATCGTATGGAAATTATGGCAGCACTTGAAGCCTTGAGGATTTTAAAAAAATCTTGTAATATTGAGATTTATACCGATAGTAAATATTTGCAACAAGGAATTACCATTTGGATTCATAATTGGATAAAAAATAATTGGTGTAAAAGCAACAATGAACCCGTTAAAAATGCTGATTTATGGCAAAAATTATACGCAGAATTGAGTAAACATACTATTATTTGGAAATGGGTAAAAGGTCATGCAAATAATAGCGGTAATATTGCTGCCGATAAACTTGCATTGCAAGGAAGAGAAACTGCTATAGAAATTTTAAAATGTCGTGTATAGATAAGTTGTTTATTACTTTTTTTCACAAAAAAGTAGGAGAAGATGAGTTTTTGAATCAATATTATGAAAGCCGTAATATTGATTATTTAGGGCGTCCAAGGAGGTTTGTTATTTATAAAAATGTAAATGAACCTACAAAAATTCCGCCAGGTTGGCACGCTTGGTTACATCATTTAGTAAATGAGATACCAAAAAATATTCAGCTTTTTCCATGGCAAAAGAATAGTAAAATAGTTAAAAAGCTGCCTAAAACATCAAATCTTAAATATGATAGATGGCAACCGTAATTAATTAATAAAATATAAAAAACAATGCAACAGAACATTATTGAAACAATTATAGGCTTTGTAGTATTAATTATTGCTTTGCTATTTTTGATTTTTGCCTACAAAACAGGTAGTTCTATAACTAGCTCAAAAGGCTATCAGGTAACTGCTCATTTCCAAAGTGCGGAAGGGATAGTAGTCGGAAGCGACGTAATGATTTCAGGTATAAAAATCGGTAGTGTAAAGAAAATTACTTTAGATCCAAATAGCTTTTATGCAAGTGTATATCTAAATATTAATGATGATGTTAAAATACCTAAAGATTCTAAAGCCCAAGTAGTCACCAGAGGGTTACTTGGAGGTAAATATATTTCAATTGTACCGGGTAATGACGATGAAAATTTAGCGGCTAATGAAGAGATAAAATATACTCAATCAGCAATTAATATTGAATCATTAATTAATAAAATTATTTCTTCATTCGGTAGTAAGTAGAAGTAATACGAAATAAAAAATCATTAAATTTAGCCGAATCTAGTTTAGATTCGGTTTTTTTATTGTTTAAGCTATTGTAAAGTTCTTATAAGAGGAGTATCGTATAGTTTTGTAGGCAAAATAATTTGCTTAACAAAATGTAAACTAATAAAACAGTAAATTATGAAAGAATCAAATTCAAACTCTGCTAAAGCAGATGTCGCAAAAAAGATATTGAAAGCTTAGTGTCAAGATTACGTAATTTAAAAGGTAAATCCGGAGATATTCTCTAGATGAGCAGTTAGGTAATTTATCATCCGTTATGGAACATTACAAAGATAAAGGAATGGATAAAGGTAAAGCTAATGTAGCGGATTTATGTGAGTCGACACGTGACCACCCTTTGTGGAATCTTGCCTACGCTTTTGGTGCAGGCGTATTGCTCGCTATTCTTATGAAATAGGTAATTCAATGTTAAAATCTCTAATATATTAATTATTAAAAAGTAGCATTAAGCAAGAAGAGAAATCTTATGGCAAACCATTTGTCTATTTTTTTAATATTCTAGGTTTAGTTTTAATTTTCTTATGCAAAGCGGAATTAATTTCTATTATATCTTCTATGGTTATTGAAGCTGTTAGATGTTATTTAAAATACAAAATAGATATCGTACTTTAGATTGTTTAAGATCAAAAAGTAGAGAGTTAGTAGAGAGCATCAGTACGTCGTTTACTGACTTAGTCTCAACTAAGACCTTAATAAGATATTTACATACGATAATTCGCTATGTTCCAAGTACCGTACTGACATTTTTAGTATGTACTTATATTAAAAGAAAGTTCTTAAAAAATGTTATATATCCACTTTTAGGTCAGTAGTAATTTATTTCTCGGTTTAGGTAACTCAAATAATTCTGTCTTACTTAAAAATATAGTTTCAATATTAAGCTCTTGATGCCGAATTTTGTAAGATTCGCTTATATGACTTCGTTAAGCTCACTCTTAAATTTGTTATTTGAGTGTCTGATTTTGTTTTTGGGAACTATACTCTACATTATCTTAGCCAAGTGTATGAAAGTGTTTAAGCGTTCTTCGTCGTCTTTGGTCATTATATAAGGGACTTTGACATATATAAGTATTTGATGTGTTTTGTCCGATATTTTTTTTCTCTAAAACGCATATAATTTATGAGTATTGTTATGTTCATCTTGTATACTAAACACTTTATTTACTGCAACTGATTTATCGGATTTTGATATAAAATCATCAATAAAATGGTTTAAAGAATCTCTAAATAATTCCCTTAATTGCTTATCATTTTCAAGTTCTTCATATGATAACGATCTTGCGGTTTTCAACTTAAAATATGATTTAATCATTTCAAGAGCATAACATTTTTTTATCAAAATATGCAGGTATTATTTTAAAATCCTTATTAATAATTTGCTGTTTGTAATAAGATAATTGACGCATAAACACGATAACAGTAGCTGTAAGGCCTGCAACTAAGATAGAGTATAAATTTAGTGAAAAGTATATTTTGAATATATTTAATTATAGCTACCAATGATAGTATAGCATTTTTACTTCTCAATCTAAAAATGAACCATTACTGTATATTACTTATTTTTTTCTTTCAATTAGTTTATTTATCACATATCTATCATGCTAATAAAATAAAGTAAATTTTAAAGTACTAATTTATTAGTTTGTTTCTTGCTTTTAAGGTTACTATTTGCTGGGGAATATAAATCTATATAATTACAACTATAAAAACATCGCAATATATTATAACTTTTTTCTATCAATTCACGAAATATATCAAGTTGCACTTCCTTTTCTTATTTATCGTATAAAGCGAAATTCCCTATTGATTTTTATATAAAACAGTATAAATTTCTTTACAATTTAATTTTTTGTAAAGGATTTATGCTAGGCTATGAAAAAGAACAGAGAAGTTTAACAAGCGACCAAAAAGAAGCCACGGGAATTTTATCTACAGCTACTTTTCTTGAGTATTTTGATTTAATGTTGTACGTCCATTTAGCAGTATTGTTAAATGAATTGTTCTTTTCTAAATATGATTCGAGTGCAGCTTCTCTTCTCTCTGCCTTTACCTTTTGTTCTACCTTTATATTTAGACCACTAGTTTAGACTACTAGGAGCATATGTTTTTGGTCGAATAGGTGATAAATTAGGGCACTGTTATTATGACAACTACCTTACTACCTTAATGGCTTTATCCTGTATAATTATGGCAAATGCTCCTACTTATGAACAAGTAGGTTATTTTGCTGCTGTATTAATCACAATTTGCCGTGCAATTCAAGGTATGGCTTCTGTAGGTGAAATAGTGGTAGCAGAACTTTATTTAACTGAAATTACAAAATCACCTATACAATAAATATCCCGTAGTTTCTTTTATCGTCGTGGCATCAGTAATTGGGACAACTGCAGTTTTAGCTATACAGTTACTACTCAAGGATTTAATTGGCGTCTTGACATTTGGATAGGTGCAATTATTGCAGTTGTGAGAGGCTATGCTAGAGCTCATCTTAGAGAAACGCCTGATTTTGTATATGCAAGTGCTAGACTTTTACGAAAATATGAAAAAGCAAATATTGACAAAAAAGAATTAAAAAACGATGAGATTTTTAACCAAAAACCTAATAAGAAGACAACTATATATTTTTTCATAATAAGTTGTGTTTGGCTCATATGTTTGTACTATACTTATATTACTTGTGGTGAAGTTTTAAAGAATGCATTTGGATATAGTGCAGCTCAGGTTATTCATCATAATTTTATTATTTCAATGTTCCACCTAGTTAGTATGTCTTTTAATATGTTTTCTAAGTTATAAAATATATCCTTTAAAAATCCTTAGAGTAAAATTAGCTTTACTCTTTATATTTATTCTATTTTCACCATACCTTTTGAAAAGTACAACTACACCTTTCCAGCTTCTTCTTTTAATTCAAATAGGTTTGATAATATGTTCATTTGATACTGTTCCTGCTGTTTCAATCTTTTTTAGGCATTTTCCGGTTTTTAAACGCTTTACAGTAGTATGATATATGCTGTTTCTAGAGCCTTAATGTATATAATCACTTCGTTTGGAGTTTTATATATTTACAAAATATTGGGGTCAATATGGTTTGTTTGTTGTGATGGTTCCATTACTTATAATTTGTATGTTTGGTCTAAATCATTTTCAAAAGTTGGAAAAAGAGGCAGGTTATTCATAGTGAATAATGATATTTGTTTTTGTTGAGAAAATTTATCTTTGTATAAAAACCTATAGCAAATTTCATTAAACTTTTCTTCAATTTCATAACACTCTAAATGTATAGCAAATAGCAACAACTAGAAACTTCTTAAATGTTCCCACAATGATCTGCTTCGCTTTTTCAGGTGATTTAGCTGCTAATGTAAATAATTTTATAAGTGAGGTATTATCTCTTTTTTGCTTAATTAATAGTTTTAAGTTTTCCTCGACACTGATTTTTCCGTGAGGTTTAATTCTAGTTAAACCTTCTACATGTTTTGCTATTTCTTTACCAAAAATTTCGATGATCATCTTTTCAGTAAGTGCTGTATCCTCAATAGTATAGTGAAGTAGAGCAGCATTTATCATATTAGAAGTAAAAAGCTTAGGCGCTTCGTCTGCTACAAACTCTGCAAGCATAATCGCTACTTCGATCTGGTGCGAATAATACGGATCGCCTGACTGACGCATTTGTGAACCATGATATTTACGAGCGTAGTAGATACCTTTTTTAACTTCCTCTCTATATCAACAGGATTTTTTACTTTAGTGTTTAAATATTCGAGTTTATCGAGTAGCTTTTTAGCGTAAACACAAATTTCAAACTTTTCTTTCCAAGAGCTTATATCTTCCATAAAAGTTATTTTATTTATATTAATAATAGTTGATTACAATTAAAGCAAAAGTTAAAAAATTGCAATAACAAATAATTTTTTAACTTTAAATATATTAATAGCTTTTGGTTACATTGTATTTAAACAATTTCATTTTGTGTTATTATTTATTTTTGCTTCTTGTTCTTGCTGTAATTTATACTCTGCTGCTTTTTCTTCTATATAGTTAAAAAAGAAATAACAAAAAGTTAAAAAACTAGTGAGAATAATAGCGAATGTTATTAATATTAACCTAAGCTCTTTCCTTGCATTTTGAGCTTTTAAACGCTTTTCCTCCTCTTCATCTATTATTCACTCAGAGGTTAAAGTTTCTTCTTCTTTATTTTCCATATTTTAACTCTTAAAAATTAGATTATATTATGAATGACAATAATCTATAGCAGTAATTAAAATAAGTCAATGACTATAATTATTGAGAGTTGAAAAGATTATCATTACGTGGGAATGACATCAAAGTGTTAAGCTCCAATACAAAGCAATTCTTTTTAGGCAATGCCGTCAAGACAAGAATGTTCTCAATTGACTTTTGGCAAGATGTCTATATATGATGCAATCCTTAGTACTTATGGTTGGGGATGACGATAGACATGTCCAGAGCTTATTAAGGGTTACTTTGCGCTTAAAATCTATTGTGAACTGTTATTGCGGTTTTTCTAACTCCCTAACCACCATAAAATATGGCATTGCTTAGAAACGATTGATCTAAAGTTTCTTTGTCATTCCCGCTTTCGCGGGAAATGACATTGGAAGGCTAAATTACAGCATAAAACAACTGCTTCTAGGTGATACCTGCTTTTAATTTTTATATTTCAAGATAAACTATAGTATGCTAAGATATTGCTTTTAAAAATAAGTGATTATCAGTGTCAAAATTTTCTTTTAATATTCATCATCAGCATAAAAAAGCTAGAAGCGGTATTATCGTAACCGCACATGGTGAGATGCGTACTCCCGCTTTTATGCCGGTTGGGACTAGAGGAACGGTTAAGGCAATGCTACCTGAATCGGTAGCAGAAACGGGGGCGGATATATTGCTCGGCAATACTTACCACTTAATGCTTCAGCCGACTGCCGAACGTATAGTACGGCTTGGTGGCTTACATAAATTCATGAATTGGGATAAGCCGATATTAACCGATTCTGGTGGTTTTCAGGTAATGTCGCTATCGAAGTTACGCAAGATAACCGAAGAGGGAGTAAGTTTCAGCTCTCATATTAACGGCGATAAATATATGTTAACTCCTGAGCGTTCTACCGAAATACAATATCTGCTCGGTAGCACAATCACTATGGCTTTTGATGAATGTACGCCTTACCCTGCAACCTTTGAAGAAGCTAAAACTTCTATGCAGCTTACGACTAGATGGGCGAATAGATCACGTAATGCTTTTGTTAAGCGGGAAGGCTATGCACAATTCGGTATTATTCAAGGTAGCGTTTACGAAGAATTACGTGAGCAATCGGCTAAGGATCTAGTAGAACTTGATTTTGAGGGTTATGCTATAGGTGGACTTGCAGTAGGTGAGGGGCAGGAGCTTATGTTTAAAGTACTTGATTATGCTCCTGATTTTCTGCCGCAAAATAAGCCGCGTTATTTAATGGGAGTCGGTAAGCCTGCTGATATTATAGGTGCGGTTAGCAGGGGTATAGATATGTTTGACTGCGTAATCCCGACACGCTCAGGTCGCAACGGTCAGGCTTTTACGAAATACGGTACGGTAAATATCCGCAATAGCAAATATGCCGATGACAACAAGCCGCTAGAACATGATTGCCTATGTCCTGCTTGTAGAAACTATAGTAAAGCTTATCTACATCATTTAGTTAGAATCGGTGAAATACTTGGCTCTATGCTAATGACATGGCATAATTTAACATATTTTCAAAATCTCATGAGCCGTATTAGAGCATATATTAAACTAGGTAAAGATTTTGATTTTGATTCTTAAAGTGACTAGTTATAAAACATGACTTATTACATGTACACTTACTTAAGTAGGTTATGTTATGAAAAAAGTTTGTGCAGATCACACTTCAGTGATTGTAACTAGACAAAAAACCGGTGGTTATTATGTCGCTTGAAGATCATAATGCTATGGAGGAAACTATACTTGTTAAAAAGTCCTAAAAATGCTGAAAGACTAAAACGAGCAATTAGCGATTTTGAAGAAAATAAAAATTTTAGGAATTGGATTTGATTGTAAATTAAAATAAAAGTATGAACTACTAATGCAAAATATTGATTTAATATCTGAAGAGGAAGCACAAAAATTACTAGAAGAACTCGCTGATAAAATAGCAGTGTATAACCATGCTTATTATATAGAAGATAATCCTTTAGTTTCTGATAGCGAGTATGATCAGCTATTTAATACCAATCTCAAGTTAGAACAAAAATTTCCTCATTTAATTTTAGAAAATAGTCCTAGCAAAAAAGTAGGGGCTAAAATAGCAAATAAATTTGCTAAAGTTACGCATCAAGTGCCTATGCTATCTCTCAGTAATGCTTTTGATGAGCAAGATGTGAGAGATTTTGTAGACCGTATAAAAAATTTCTTACGCCTTAATGAGTTTGCTCCTATCTTTTGTGAACCTAAAATAGACGGTTTGTCTTTTTCTGCTGTTTATAAAAACGGGGCGCTTACAACGGGAGCTACAAGAGGTGACGGATATGTCGGTGAAGATATAACAGCAAATATTAAAACAATCAAAAATTTTCCTTATAAAATAGATAATGTTCCAGAGTTTTTAGAAGTACGAGGGGAAATTTATATTGAAAAACAAGATTTTTTAAATCTAAATAAAGAACAAGAAGAGCAGGGCAAGGATAAATTTGCCAATCCTCGTAATGCTGCTGCCGGATCACTTCGTCAGCTTGATGCTTCTATTACGGCTAAAAGACCGCTCAA
Source organism: Rickettsia aeschlimannii (assembly GCF_047973405.1). NCBI lineage: Bacteria > Pseudomonadati > Pseudomonadota > Alphaproteobacteria > Rickettsiales > Rickettsiaceae > Rickettsia > Rickettsia aeschlimannii. The sequence continues at coordinate 72,359 of NZ_JBFQGO010000005.1, read as the reverse complement.
ATATTTTGTATATTCAGGAGGGGTAACTGAACAGAATCTCGCTTCTTCACAAGATCAATTACTTACAAAATTAAAAGAATGCGGCTTTAACATTAATGAAATATCTAAACTTGCGAGTTCTGAAGAAGAAATTTTCGCCTTTTACGAATATCTCAAAACAAATAGAGAAGATTTACCTTATGAAATTGATGGAGTAGTATATAAGTTAAATGATTTTGCACTGCAAAATAGAATGGGCTTTATTGCACGAAGTCCACGCTTTGCTACCGCTCATAAATTTCCTGCAATAATAGGACAAACAAAGTTACTTTCTATTACTGTACAGGTCGGTAGAACTGGTACGTTAACGCCGGTAGCAGAACTTGAACCCATAGAAATAGGCGGGGTAACTGTTAGCAGAGCAACATTACATAATTTCCAAGAAATTGCACGAAAAGATGTGCGGATTAAGGATTATGTATTCCTGCAACGTGCTGGTGACGTTATTCCTAAAATCATGGGAGTTGATTTTGATAAACGTCCTAATGATACAGCAATGTTTGATACTCCTTTATTTTGTCCGTCATGCAATTCTAAGTTGCATTACATGCCTGAAGATATTATTATACGCTGTGATAATGGCCTTAACTGCTCTGCTCAGAATTATGAGCGTATCCGTCATTTTGTATCGAAAAATGCTATGGATATTGAGGGGCTTGGGCGTAAGCAAGTTGAGTTTTTAATAGATAAGGGATTGATTAGTAATCCTTTAGATATTTTCTTTTTAAAAGAAAAAAATGACTCTAGCTTAGCAAAACTTGAAAATATGGATGGATGGGGTAAAAAATCAGTAGAAAATCTTTTTAAAAATATAGAAAAATCAAAAAATGTTAGTTTGCCAAGATTTATATATGCATTAGGCATAAGGCATATCGGTGAACAAAATGCTAAATTACTTGCTAGAGAATTTGGCAGCTATAATAATTTTATAGCTCAAATGGAATTGCTTAGAACAAATGAGCCTGATATTTATCAAAAACTAAACAATTTAGAAGGAATCGGTGATAAGATTTTAGTAGATATTATTGATTTTTTTGATGTTAAAGAAAATATTGAGCTTATCAAAAAACTTGGTGAAATATTAAATATTGAAGATTATAAAGAGACTGGAGAACAGAGTAGTTTAACAGACAAGATAGTAGTATTTACCGGTAGTTTACCGACGATGTCTAGAGCAGAAGCTAAAGCAACGGCTGAAAAGCTTGGGGCTAAAGTTACAGCTGGCGTATCATCGAACACGGATTTAGTTATAGCCGGTGTTGATGCAGGTAGTAAACTTAAAAAAGCTAAAGAGCTTAATATTAAAATTATTGATGAAGAAGAATGGCTTACCCTTATAAAAAATGTTTAAAGCAAGGCATTGTTAACTAAATGATAGTAAATAAAAAACTCGATATCATTCCCGCTTTTGCAGGAATGACATAGAGCCATGCGCGTGAGTTGGTTGTAGAAGTGAAATTTATGATTAATTTAAAATGAACTATCGTCATATTTATCATGCAGGCAATTTTGCCGATATAGTCAAACATTTAGTCCTGATTAGTATTTTAGCACAGCTCAAGAAAAAAGGAAAACCTTTTGCGGTTTTAGATGCTTTTGCTGGGCTAGGTCTTTACGATTTAAACTCGGAGGCAGCTTCTAAAACTCTAGAAAGCGATACGGGAATTAATAAATTACTGCAAGCTACCGATCCTGTTCCTCAGCTCCTCTTACAAACTTTTTTAAATATAATAAATATAGCAGGCAAAAGTCACTACCCAGGTTCACCTTTTATAATTAAACAATTATTAAGACCAAATGATCGCTTAAATTGCCTGCGAACTTCATCCAAGTGATTATTTAAGTTTAAAAAAATTATTACCAAATGATACGCATAATATAGATGCTTATAATGCTATCAAAGCTTTGCTACCATTTAAAGAGAATAGAGGATTAATTTTTCTTGATCCGCCTTTTGAAGTAAAAAATGAGTTTCAAAAATTACTTGAAGCACTTAAAAAAATTAAGCTACGAGTTCTTAATAATACTGTCTTAATTTGGTATCCTATAAAAGATTTATCTTTAGTCTGTGATTTTTACCACAATTACAAAAATATCGGATTTAAAGAAACTATGATTATTGAATATGAGCTTTTAAATAGTGATAAAAATATGGTAAAGTGTGGGTTAATGTTAATTAACCCTCCAAATATTAGAGGAGAATTAGAGAAATTAACAGAATATTTAAGTGGCACTCTTAATTTGAAATTTACATACATTTATCTTTAATGTCTTTTAAAAAATATATCTTTTTACTGTTTATAGTTTTTTTTGTTCAAGGTTGTAGCAGTATTAAAGAATCTAGTGATACTACGTTACTTTCTACTACTTCATCTCAATTAAAGCAAAAATATAAAATCAGCCATGCGGATTTAGTAGTACAGTATGATTTAACAAACAAAAATAGCAAATGTATATATGCAAAAAACTTAGGTCTAATAATTAATAACCCTAAACAAAATAAGATTTTTTTACACGAATTCCATAATAAAAACCCGGCAGAATTTAATAAAGCAGCCGAAATAAAAATAGCTGATATAAAGGCAGTTGTAACAAAACTAAATTCAAAATATAAGTTTCTCTCTAAACCGGAAGCTAGCTATTTTGCAAAAAAACAAACTCATAGGAATAATATCTCGGAATTAACCAAGCTTGATAAAATAATTAGTACAATACCGCTTATGATGCCGGAATATGAGCCGAAAATTACTAGCCATTACGGAACTAGGACAAGTCCTCATAAAAAGAAAAGAAAAAAGAAATGTTTCCATAGCGGTATTGATTTACAAGCTAAAAAGGCAGCACCGATATATGCAGCAGCAAGCGGAATTGTTATAAAAGCCGCTAGAGCACCTGATTACGGGAATTTTGTTGAGATTAAACATGGACGCAAATTTGTTACGAAATATGCTCATTTAAAAGAAATGTCAGTCAAGGAAGGAAATAAAATTAAGCGTGGTCAATTTATCGGTATACAAGGAAGCACTGGTAATGCAACGGGTGAACATTTGCATTTTGAAATTCTGTTAGATAATAAAGTAGTCAATCCATTTGACTTTATTTTTAACTACCGTAAATGTTAAACTATGATCAAACTTTTATATCCTGAATTTTGGCAGAAGCAAAATATTATAGCTTATTTGCTTTTGTTTATAAGCTTGATATATCAATTTTTAGGCTATTTACGAGCTAGTTTAGCACGTCCTATTATGTTGCCTGCTAAAGTTATTTGTGTCGGTAATTGTAGCGTAGGAGGTACGGGTAAGACGCAGATAGTAATGTATCTAGCCAAATTACTAAAAGCCAGAAATGTAAGTTTTGTAATAGTAACTAAGGCTTATGGTAGTAACCTTAAAAGTGCAACTACCATACATCAAGGACATACAGCATTAGAGGTAGGAGATGAGGGGGTAATACTTGCAAAGTATGGAACAGTTGTTGCTACTAAAAATATTAAAGAGATTGTGCCGTTAATTAACGAGCTTAAACCTGATATAATAATAGTTGATGATTTCCTACAAAATCCTTATTTTCATAAAGACTTTACTATAGTCTCAATAGATAGCCAAAGGCTTTTCGGCAACGGTTTTCTAATTCCTGCCGGTCCTTTAAGACAATATCCAAATAAAGCCCTTGATGCAGCTGATTTAATTTTTTTAGTCAGTAGCCACCAAGATAAAATACCGAATATTTTAACTCCTTATGTCAATAAGTTAATAAATGCTCAAATAGTTCCTTCAAATAATATAGATAAAACTAAAAATTATTTTGCTTTTAGCGGTATCGGTAATCCTGAGCGTTTCTTTGCGACTTTAAAAAATTACGGATTAAATATAACCGGTTACAAAATTTTTCCTGATCATTATAATTATTTACAAGCAGATTTAGAAAATTTATATTCATTAGCTAAAGACCATAACGCTACCTTAGTTACTACAAGAAAAGATCATGTTAAGTTTAATGATTTAAATAATAATATTGTCTGTCTAGATGTAGAATTATCTATAAACAATCCTGATTTATTAAATGAAAAAATTTTTAAAAAAGCTCAGATATTTAATTGAGTATTTTATCGTTGTTATATTCCTGAAAGTAATAGGAATATTCGGTGTAGATAAAGCGGCGGATATTTGTAGTTTTATAGCAAGAAAAGTCGGTATATTATTTGCTGTTAATAAAATTGCTAGACGAAATATTAAAGTAGTATTCGGCGATATGTGTGATGTTGAAAAAATCATAGATCAAACTTGGGATAATTTCGGTAGGTTTATCGGTGAATTTACATATGTTGGCAAGATGGATGAAGCCGAGTTAGAGTGTAGAATCGAAATAATCGGCATAGAAAATATTAAAAAACTTGAAGGACAACCTTTTTTATTATTTAGCGGTCACTTTGCCAATTGGGATATTAGTCTTAAGCTTCTTCATAAATTTTATCCGAAAGTTGCCGTAATTTATCGTAAAGCAAATAACCCGTATGTTAACAAGTTGGTTAATGAAAGTCGTGCCGGTGATAAATTAAGACTTATACCGAAAGGTCCTGAAGGTAGCAGAGCTTTAGTCAGGGCTATCAAGGAGAGTGAATCTATTGTTATGCTTGTTGATCAAAAAATGAACGATGGAATTGAAGTGCCTTTTTTAGGGCATCCTGCTATGACTGCAAGCGCCATCGCTAAAATTGCTTTGCAGTATAAATATCCAATTATACCTTGCCAAATCATTAGAACTAAAGGCAGTTATTTTAAAGTAATAGTTCACCCGCAATTAAAGTTTGAGCAAACTGGCGATAATAAAGCCGATTGCTATAATATTATGCTTAATATTAATCAAATGCTAGGAGAATGGGTTAAGCAAAATCCTTCTCAATGGTTTTGGTTTCACAATAGATGGAAGAAATGAAACGTCATTGCGAGCAGCCGTAGCGTAGTAGGCTGCGTGGCAATCTCGTCAAATATCTTGAGATTGCTTTGTCGATTGCTATGCAATTTCCTCGCAATGACAAAAAAATGAGCCACGGTATGACATTTTAAGAAAGCATAGTCCGTAATTTCTCAAGTACTTCTTGAGCGTGATTTTTAGCATTTACCGACCGCCAAATATGCTTAACTATGCCTTCCTCATCAAGTAAAAACGTAGCTCTATCAATACCCATATATTTTTTACCGAACATTGATTTTTCTATCCATACCCCTAATTGTTCGCATAAATTTGAATTTGCATCAGAGGCTAAATCAAATCCTAAACTATATTTTTCTTTAAATTTATCATGAGAGTCAAGCTTATCTTTGGATACTCCGATAATTACCGTATTAAGTTTATCGAATTCTGGTTTTAGCTTGTTAAAATTTTGTGCTTCAATAGTACATCCAGGTGTATCGTCTTTCGGATAAAAATATAATATTACGAATTTTCCTTTTAAATCCGATAGTTTAATTACGTTATCTTTACCTATGTGTAAAGATAAATCAGGAACTTTTTTTCCTAGTTCTAATGTCATAATACCCTCAAATTTATTTGATACAATAACTATATGTTCAATATGTACTTTTTAAAATTGCTTTTTATAATTATATTATTTATGATACCGGTATATAATAATACTTAAGTTTAATTTTTATTAACTATTTTAATAAAGAGGTTTTATGAGAACTATGAAGTGAAGCACTTGAAGAATTACATAAAAATCTTAAGAACTCTGCTAAAATTATTACTGTCGATTTTAATAAAAAATGTCATGAAGTAGCAGATAAATTATCCGTCAAAATTAATGATTTAGAGGAATAGGCTAAGGATAGTAAATACCATTCTTTAGAAACTATAAAAGAGCAATATAAAAATTTAACGAAAGAGTTACAGGATTATCAGAAAATTAAAGATGATAAAGTGGAAGAATATAGACAAACTCTTGTGAAAAAACTTGATGATTAAATAATTGGAGAATATAATGAAAAAAATTTTAATAACATTAGGTGCTACCGCTACTTTATGTTATTAAAATTTTTTTCATTATTATTAACACCTAGCATTTTTGCAGATTTGCCTACCAAGGATGACACAAAAGCAAATTCGTAATTTTTTAACGTCATTGCGAGGAGATGCGTAGCATCGATGCGGCAATCTCATAAAGTAGGATAAACTCCTGAGATTGCTTCGTCGAAACTTATAGTTTCTCCTCGCAATGACTGCGGACAATATACCCTTAAAAACCGGTATTATTTATGACTATTACCAAAGAAAAAATTGCAGCTATGTTAAGCTTTAAATTGGGTTTTTCAAATAATTTATGCGAGGAAATAGTTCATACGGTTTTTTCTAGTATTTTAGAAATAGCAAAAGAGCAAAAATTAACTTTAAAGAATTTTGGTAGCTTTGAGGTTAAACAAAAAAATCCACGTCCCGGAATAAATTTTCATACCAAAGCACCGGTAATTATAGAATCAAAAAAGCGTTTTCCGAGATATGCAACAAAATCTGTATTCGGAGTATATGACAAACAATAAGCTAACAAAAAAAATATTATTCTGCTAGTGAAGTGATTAAGCATTTAAATATTGCTTTACATCAATTAAGATATCTAGAGACAAAAAGCCCTGATTTATCTAATTATAAAATAAATAATAGAAAATATTATACTGCTAATGATATTGATCTACTCCAAAAATCTTTAAATAAAGATATTACATCTCTTTCTACTGCTAGAATCGATATATTACTTATACTTACCAACTTCCATAATTTGTCTCTTCAAATAAAAAAAATTCTTGCCGATTCCTCGATGACTCACGTATATTACTTGTCATATCACGTTTTAAAGAACAGAAAGGAGCATATTATGACAATAAGACAAATGGTAAAGCCAGTAATTATAGGTATATCTGGTCCTGAATTAACCGATACCGAAAGAGAATTATTTGAAGAGCATAATCCTTTAGGTGTAATTTTATTCCGTCGTAATATTAGAAAGAATGATAACGGTGCACAGGATAAAGAAGCCCTTATTAAGCTTATTGCATATATAAAAGAAGTATTAGGGGAAAATACTATCATCTCTATAGATCAAGAAGGCGGTAGGGTAAAAAGGCTCATAGCACCGGCTTTTTATGACGCTCCGGCTGCTCAAACTTTTACTGATCCCCAAGCATGTAAACAAAATTATAGTGATATTGCGAAAGAGCTGAGAGAAGTAGGTATTAATCTAGATTTTGCACCGGTAGCGGATTTGATCCACGAAGGAGCAGACAAGATAGTCGGTGATAGAAGTTTCGGCGGGGAGCCGGAAGTAGTCGTGCCTTTATGTTTAGCTGCTATAGACGGATTACAAGAAGAGAAAGTTGGGGCTTGTATAAAACATATTCCGGGCCATGGTAGAGCTACGGTGGATAGCCATAAAAAATTACCGATTGTCGATGCTGATATAGAAGAGTTAGAAAAAACAGACTTTAAAGTATTTAAGGAGCTAGCGAAGTACGATAATATTAAACTTGCTATGACGGCACATATAATTTACAAAGCTCTTGATCCTGAGAATCCTGCCACCCTATCAAAAAAAGTTATAGACTATATTAAAAATAATATCGGTTTTAAAGGGCTTATTATTTCCGATGCAATAGATATGAAAGCTTTAAGCAGTAGTATGGCAGATATGACCAAAGAAGTTTTAGATGCAGGCGTAGATATAGTGCTTGAATGTAGCGGAGAATTTAACAAAATGTCTGAAGTTCTAGGTAGTATTTCGGGAAGTTCTATAGATAAATTTTCTGACTTGTTTATTGCTTAATGCTATTATTCATTTAATGTCATACCGCAGCTCGACCGCGGTATCTTAGGACACAGTCTGTGATGCAAGATCCCGTGGTCATAGCTGCGAGATGACAATGGAACTGCACAACTTCAGGTATTTAGCCATAAAATGGCTATTAAGGAACTTATCCAATTAATCTGAGTTAAAATTAATTAAACAAATTATATTGAAAAAATTTATTTTTACTATTAATCTATTTTTTAATTTTTAGTTAAAGAATTAATTTTATAAATTACTTGAATAGTGTTATGAACAGTCTTGTGGATTTAAGTTCTAAAAGCTATAGGTAATATTTACTAAGAATAGAGATATAGAGAATTTTAGGTAGCAGGAGGGGATTTGATTTGTGATATTATTAATCTTCTTAAAGAAGATTTAAATAAAGCAGATATAGAAAATGAGATATATATGCGTCTTAAAGAACCTTATTCTGTTTTAAAAAAGATGAAAAGGAAAGCAGTGCCGATTGATGCATTGAAAGACTTAATTGCATGTAGGATTATAGTTAAATCTAAAGCTCTATGCTATAATGCTTTGGACGTAGTTAAGAGTTCTCCGCATTTAGATTGGTTATACACCAAAGATTATATCAATAGACCAAAAAGCAACGGCTATCAGTCTCTTCATAATATAATGCAGCTTTTATACTCTAAACGTAATTTTGAAATACAGATAAGAAGTGAAGATATGCATAAAGATGCCGAGCTTGGTAGAGCAGCTCATTTAAATTATAAAGAAGAACAAGACCGTCATTTGAAAAAAGTTTTTGACGTTACTAATGACACGATACTTTCTAAAGCACGTCAAATGGTGCAACAATTTGAAGGATTAGAAGAGCAAATTGTAGAATATGAAAAAGAAATTATGCGTATTTGGCATACTAAATACGACGAAATGCTAAAATGGGCAAATACTGCTGAAGTGCTAATATTTAAAGAAGAGTAGGGGAATAATTAGTTCGTCATCCCGTGGCTTGACCACGGGATCCAGTTCTTGGTGTCATACTGAGAGCTTGTAGCGGTATCCATCTAAAAAAATCAAAAATGTATACGTATTAAGTTATTTTTTTGGATCCCGTGGTCAAGCCACGGGATGACCCTGATAAGGTATAACTCCAATGTGGTAAAAATATAACATTTATTAAAACTTTATAAAAAAACTATAGCGATGCTTGTAATTATATACAATATATAGTATGCTATAGTCCGTAGTTTAGAAACTATTGAAACAAAATATTAGGTTATTTCCTTATCAAATGGGGGATATCCTTGATTCACGTTTGATAAGTTTGTTTTAATACTAGATACTAAATTTTAACTTAAATATAGGACAAAAATTATGGCTCAAAAACCAAATTTTCTAAAAAAATTAATTTCCGCCGGGTTGGTAACTGCTTCTACAGCTACCATAGTAGCCAGTTTTGCAGGTGCAGCTATGGGTGCTGCTACACAGCAGAATAGAACAACAAACGGAGCTGCTACAACTGTTGATGGTGCGGGATTTGATCAAACTGCCGTTCCTGCAAATGTTGCAGTTGCTCTAAATGCAGTTATTACTGCTAATGCTAATAATGGTATTAATTTAAATACTCCAGACGGTAGTTTTAACGGTTTGTTTTTAGATACTGCAAACAATTTAGCAGTGACAGTGAGTGCAGATACTACCTTAGGGTTCATCACTAATGCTGCTAATAACGCTAACTCCTTTGACCTTAGGGTTGATGCCGGTAAAACTCTTACTATAACAGGTCAAGGTATTACTAATGCACAAGCTGCTGTTACAAAAAATGCTCAAAATGTTGTTGCACAATTTAATGGTGGTGCTGCTATTGCCAATAATGATCTTAGCGGTGTAGGAACAATAGACTTGGGTGCTGCGGCTTCTACATTAGTATTTAATTTAGCAAATCCTACAACTCAAAAAGCTCCTCTTGTACTTGGAAATAATGCTGTAATAGCTAATGGTGTTAACGGTACATTAAATGTTACTAATGGATTTATTCAAGTTTCAGACAAAAGTTTCGCTACTATTAAGACAATTAATATCGGTGACGGTCAAGGTTTCATTTTCAATACTGATGCTACTGTTGGTAATGCTTTAAATTTACAAGCAGGTGGTGCTACTATTAATTTTAATGGAACAGACGGTACGGGTAGATTAGTATTATTAAGTAAGCATGGTGCTGCTAACGACTTTAACGTTACAGGAAGTTTAGGCGGTAATCTAAAAGGTGTTATCGCATTTAACACTGTTGCAGTAGCCGGTCAACTTATAGCTAATGCAGGCCCTGCTAATGCAGTAATAGGTACTAATAATGGCGCAGGTAGAGCTGCAGGATTTGTTGTTAGCGTAGATAATGGTAATGCAGCAACAATCGCTGGACAAGTTTATGCTAAAGACATGGTTATACAAAGTGCTAATGCAGGCGGAGAAGTAAATTTTGGACACATAGTTGACGTTGGTACAGATGGTACTACTGCCTTTAAAACAGCAGCTTCTAAAGTTGCAATAACCCAAAACTCAAACTTTGGTACTACTGATTTCGGTAATCTTGCAGCACAGATTACAGTTCCTGATACTATGACTCTTACCGGTAATTTTACAGGTGATGCTAGCAATCACGGTAACACTGCAGGTGTGATAACTTTTGCTGCTAACGGTACTTTAGCAAGTGCTAGTGCAGATGCAAATGTTGCGGTGACAAATAATATTACAGCAATTGAAGCATCAGGTATTGGAGTTGTCCAATTATCAGGAACACATACTGCCGAGTTACGTTTAGGAAATGCCGGTTCTATCTTTAAACTTGCTGACGGTACAGTTATAAACGGTAAAGTTAACCAAACTGCTGTTGTCGGCGGTGCTCTTGCAGCCGGTGCTATTACCTTAGACGGTAGTGCTACAATTACCGGCGATATAGGTAACGGTGGCGGTGTTGCTGCGTTACAAGGCATTACTTTAGCTAACGATGCTACAAAAACATTAACACTTGGTGGAGCAAATATTATCGGTGCTAATGTCGGTGGAACGATTGATTTCCAAGCTAACGGTGGTACTATTAAATTAACAAACACTCAAAATAATATTTTAGTTGATTTTGATTTAGCTATAGCTACTGATCAAACAGGCGTTGTTGATGCGAGTAGCCTAACAAATGCTCAAACTTTAACTATTAGCGGTACAATCGGTGCTATTGGAGCTAATAATAAAACTCTTGGACAATTTAATATTGGCTCAAGTAAAACAGCTTTAAATGGCGGTAATGTTGCTATTAACGAGTTGGTTATTGGAAATAACGGTTCAGTACAATTCGCTCATAATACTTATTTAATAACAAGCACTACAAATGCTGTCGGTCAAGGTAAAATAATATTTAATCCTGTTGTAAATAATAATACAACTCTTGCAGCCGGTACAAATTTAGGTAGTGCTGCAAATCCACTTGCAGAAATTAATTTTGGATCTAAAGGGGCTCATGCTGATACTATATTAAATGTTGGTAAAGGTGTAAATTTATATGCTACTAATATTACTACTACTGATGCTAACGTAGGTTCTTTCGTCTTTAATGCCGGTGGAACAAATATAGTAAGCGGTACAGTCGGTGGACAGCAAGGTAATAAGTTTAATACTGTAGCATTAGATAACGGTACTACTGTTAAGTTCTTAGATAATGCAACATTTAACGGTGAAACTATAATTGAAGCTAATTCTACCTTACAAATCGGTGGTAACTATACTGCAGACTTTGTTGCATCTGCCGATGGTACCGGTATAGTAGAATTCGTTAACACCGGTCCTATTACCGTAACATTAAACAAACAAGCTGCACCTGTTGATTATTTAAAACAAATAACGGTTTCTGGTCCCGGTAACGTAGTGATTAATGGGATAGGTAATGCAGGTAATAATCATGGTGTTGCGACTGATACGATTGCTTTTGAAAATTCAAGTTTAGGTGCAACTTTATTCTTACCTAGCGGCATTCCATTCAATGATGCAGGTAACGCAATTCCTTTAACAATTAAAAGTACCGTAGGTAATGAAACAGCTAAAGGTTTTGATGTTCCTAGAGTGATTGTTTTAGGTGTTGATAGTGTCATCGCTGACGGTCAAGTAATCGGTGATCAAAATAATATCGTAGGTCTAGGTCTTGGAAGCGATAACGGCATAATCGTTAATGCTACTACATTATATGCAGGTATCGGTACTATAAACAATAATCAAGGTACTGTCACACTTAGCGGTGGTATTCCTAATACCCCTGGTACAGTTTATGGCTTAGGCACAGGTATTGGCTCTTCACAGTTAAAGCAAGTAACGTTTACTACAGACTATAACAACTTAGGTAATATTATTGCAACTAACGCAACAATTAATGACGGTGTAACTGTTACTACAGGCGGTATAGCCGGAACAGATTTTGACGGTAAAATTACTCTTGGAAGTGTTAACGGTAACGCTAATGTAAGATTTGCTGATGGTATATTTTCTAATTCTACAAGTATGATTGTTACTACTAAAGCTAATAACGGTACTGTAACTTATTTAGGTAATGCATTCGTCGGTAATATAGGTGATTCAGGTACTCCTGTAGCTTCTGTTAGATTTACAGGTAGTGATGATGGTGCAGGATTACAAGGAAATATTTATTCACAAGTCATAGACTTTGGTACTTATGACTTAGGTATTTTAAATTCTAATGTAATTTTAGGCGGTGGTACTACTGCTATTAACGGTGCAGTCAATCTTCTTACGAATACTTTAACATTTGCAAGTGGTACTTCAACATGGGGAAACAATACTTCTATTAAAACTACTTTAACATTAGCAAACGGTAATATAGGTCACATCGTTATCGCGGAAGGTGCTCAAGTTAATGCAACAACCACAGGAACTACAACCATTAACGTACAAGATAATGCCAATGCAAATTTCAGTGGTACACAAACTTATACTTTAATCGAAGGTGGTGCTAGATTTAACGGTACTTTAGGAGTTCCTAACTTTGCTGTAACCGGAAGTAATCGTTTCGTAAATTACGGTTTAATACGTGCTGCTAACCAAGATTATATAATAACACGTACTAACAATGCAGAAAACGTAGTTACTAACGATATCGCAAATAGTTCGTTTGGAGGTGCACCAGGTGTAGGTCAGAACGTTACAACATTTGTAAATGCAACTAATACTGCAGCATATAATAATCTTCTTTTAGCTAAAAATAGTGCTGATTCTGCTAACTTTGTCGGAGCTATCGTTACCGATACAAGTGCGGTCGTAACTAATGCACAATTAGATGTAGCTAAAGATATCCAAGCTCAACTTGGTAACAGATTAGGTGCTCTTAGATATTTAGGTACTCCTGAAACTGCTGAAATGGCTGGACCTGAAGCTGGAGTAATACCGGCTGTGGTTGCTGCAGGTGACGAGGCTGTTGATAATGTAGCTTACGGTATATGGACAAAACCTTTCTATACTGATGCACATCAAAGTAAGAAAGGTGGTTTAGCTGGTTATAAAGCTAAAACCACCGGTGTCGTAATCGGTTTAGATACGCTAGCTAACGATAACTTAATGATCGGTGCTGCTATCGGTATCACTAAAACTGATATAAAACACCAAGATTATAAGAAAGGTGATAAAACTGACGTTAACGGTTTCTCATTCTCTCTATATGGTGCCCAGCAGCTTGTTGAGAACTTCTTTGCTCAAGGTAGTGCAATATTTAGCTTAAACCAAGTAAAGAACAAAAGTCAGCGTTACTTCTTCGATGCTAACGGTAATATGAGCAAGCAAATTGCTGCCGGTAATTACGATAACATGACATTTGGTGGTAACTTAACAGTCGGTTATGATTACAATGTAATGCAAGGTGTGTTAGTAACTCCAATGGCAGGACTTAGCTACTTAAAGTCTTCTGATGAAAACTACAAAGAAACCGGTACAACAGTTGCAAACAAGCAAGTTAACAGCAAGTTTAGCGATAGAACCGATTTAATAGTAGGTGCTAAAGTAGTCGGCGGTACTATGAACATAACTGATCTTGCGGTATATCCGGAAGCTCACGCTTTTGTGGTTCATAAAGTAAACGGTAGATTATCTAAAACTCAGTCTGTATTAGACGGACAAGTTACTCCGTGTATTAGCCAGCCTGACAGAACCGCTAAAACATCTTATAATTTAGGTTTAAGTGCAAGCATAAGACCTGATGCTAAGATGGAGTACGGAATCGGTTACGATGCTCAGATTGCAAGTAAATATACCGCACATCAAGGTACTCTAAAAGTCCGTGTAAACTTCTAATCGCTCCCGATTAGCAAATTTATAAGTTCCTCAAGAAAAAAGCCCTCTTTGAAAAAAGGGGGCTTTGTTTGTTTTTTCTTCCCGCCTACATGTCTTGTTGCATGGCTCAAAAACCTACTATATGTCATCCACGCGTAGGCAGGGATCGGGAAAAAAGTGAGATAAATCGAGCTTTTAATTTTACAAACTTATTGTGTATAATCTTTAAATTACTGGAGTCCCGCTTTCGCGGGAATGACATCACCTACTTTTCCACCCCGTGCAATACCTTCACTAACCTCAAATTTTATTGACTTCTAGTCGAGTTGTACCGGTTAGCTATTTTATAAATCATGTATCTCAATTGAAAAAACTAAAAGAAAATCTTAATAAATATAAGCAATCTAGTGTAGTAGGGGTAAGCGGTATGGGTAAAACGCAGCTTGCTAGAATGTACGCTTATGAAAATAAAGATAACTATAACATAATTTGGTTGATTGATTGTAATCTAAATATAGAGCAGCATTTACTCAAATTATCTAAAGCTATTAATACCTAGGTAAAATCACCGGTAATTTCAGAAGATATGGTAGTGATGAAGAAAGATTTAATGGTTTATCTAGCAAGTAAAGATAAATGGTTATTGGTGTTTGATAATTTAAAAATAGGTGAGAATAAGAAAATAGAGGATTTTATTAATTGGGAGTATAACGGTAATATTATATTTTGTTCCCAAGATGATGAATTATTATCTAACATAATCAAAGTAAACGCTTTCACTAAGCCGGAAACTGCATTACTTGCAAAAAATATATTGGAAAATAAAAATCCGGAATTAATAAATTTTTTGACTCAAGAATTTGGAGGTTATCGGATTCTCGTAGTTCAAGGAGCACAAATACACAAGGTTTAAACTTAGAGAAATACAAGAAAAAGATAAAAGCCTCTAAGGATAAAATTGAGCTAAATATAAAACTTGTTAGCAATGAATTAAAGCCCAGTGCCAAGAGATTACTAGATGGGATAGCATTGCTTAATAATCAAAGTTTTTCAAAAGAATTATTAAATTCTATTACTGAAGATAAGCATAGTCTAGACGATGATATTTATCAGTTTTCTAAATTTGCTTTGATCTCTAACATTGAACCTAATGAAGTTAATCCGATATTTGAAATGCATGATGTTATTATATCTGAAAAAATATTACAAATAAATGGAGATAAAGGAAAGATAAAGGAAATAAAGAATATCTTGAACGTAGTGTTACTAATCTTTTAAATTCTATACCTAAAAGTTTAGTAAAGGGGCGTATTTTTAGAAATGCTAAAACTATACCGGATTAATTACAAAAAATGCAGAAAAATACGATATATAGATATATAAAATTTTAGAGTTATAAATTTATTAATGCAATATGCTAATTCTTCCGATTTATATAACTCAAAAAAATTAGTAAATTGGTTTGATAAAAACGATCAAAAAGGTAAATTTAAATTATGGACAATGAATAATGAAGAAAAATTTGCTTATGCTGCATATTTAGGACGCATAGGGGGTGGGTATTATAGAACTTGGTTGGATCCTAAAAAAGCAATTGAATATGATACGAAAGCTAAGTAGGTATTTGATGAAGTGAAAGGATATGATTCCATAAAATGTAATGTAGTTTCCGGTTCGGCTATATCCAATATTCAGCTAGGAAATCTAGAAGAAGCAGAAAAAAATATCCAAATGATGGAAGATATGTTCAATCAAAATCTAGTAGATCAAACTGACATAGCAACTATATATTATGCAAAAGCTAAATTATTTAATATCCAAGGTAAAAATTATTAAGCATTAAGAAGAATTAACGATACTATAAATGCTTGTATCGAAAACGGGATAAAACCTCAAGATTTATTTCTTACCGGTTCATATCTCATTAAATTAGATGTATTAAATAATCTTAAGAAACATCAGGAAGTTTTTTCTTTATTAGAACAAGTATATGATATGAATAAGTCGAGTAAAAAAAGGAAAATCAAGTATTTGGACGAATTTTTACCCAAAAATCAAGAGCAAAACTAGGTTTAGATGATGTTACCGAAGCTCTAAAATAAAAAAGCTAAAGCAATTTTTCTTAATGATCCAACTAGACCTAACAAAGAGATTATTATATCACCGGATATAGATTTGGCAAAAACGTTTGTTGCTGAAGGGGATGCACTAGTGTTATTTAATCAAAATGAGGAGGCGGTAGATACTTATGCTACTGCTGAAAATATATATTGGAATAACTATAAAGAAAATATGAAAAATGTGTATGAAATAAGTAATATGTATTTTGTAGTCGCTAAAGCTAGTTGTACTTTACCTAAGAAATTTTGGTATGAAAAATTCCGTAATAATCAGATAGAACAATTCGGAGCTGATCATCCGAATAGTATAAAAATTTTAAACCTTAAATGTGATGGTTCAAATTAGCTAGAATTTTTTCTGATTAGTGCAATAAAAAAACCGGACGCGGTAAGAATAATTCCAAGCCAAATAAAGCTCATCGTTGGCTTGTAATATATTTTAGCATGGATTATATCGCCGTCTATATTACTTAAAACTGCGTAAAGATCATATGATAAGTAAGAGTATATATCACTTTCTTGCGATAAACTCTTTTCAACTATATAAAGCCTATTTTCCGGCTTTAATATAGTTATATTACGGCTATTATCCTCAAGCCAAAATTCAGCGATTTGTCTATAATAATTTTTACCTTGAGCAAACTTAATATTTTGCAATGTTACCTTAAATTCGTTAAATGTTTTACTTGTTCCTACTCTGCCGGTAAAATCCATTTCACTTTGTAATAATGTATTCATAGTAATACTAAAACTAATTAGTGCAAAACCAAAATGTCCAAGGATCATACTAGCGTTACTTGCTTTAAGTCTATTTCTACAATAATTAGTTTTAACCAAAAAATAATGAATATTATGAAGCATAAGAAATATAGATGCGATTATAGTTAAAATCGATATAACACTAAATGTTACTTTTAATGATATTAAATAAGTAATTATTAGAGATAATATTAGAATTATAATATGTTTTTTAATAGAGCTTCTGGTAGTAAATAATCCTATGGTACCAAGAATAGGGATAACGAATATAATAAAATTATTAACAAAAAATGTTTCACTAATAATAATAGGTTTATCGTCGAATAAAGAGTAAATTGGTGGATAAAGTGTGACAGCTATTAGCACAATAAGGCTAAGAAGGAGGAATATATTACCGAGGAGTATGGAGTTTCCACAATTCGTCATTGCGAAGCCACAAAAGTGGCTGTGGCAATCTCGGCTAGTTTCCTGAGATTGCTTCGTCAATGCTAATGCATTTCCTCGCAATGACGTGGTAGTATACAACCCAATACTACCAATCCCCATAATCAAAAATATCCCAAGCAAGTATATTCCTCTCTCAGGTGAGAATGCAAAAGAGTGAATTGAGGTAATAAAACCGGAACGTACTAAAAAAGTACTAAATATTACTAATAAAAAAGTAATGATGGATAAAATTATCGTCCAGTTTTGCATACGTCCGGTTTTTGTTGTTACAATTATAGAATGATGGAGCATAATTCCGGATAACCAAGGAAATAGTGAAATATTTTCTACCGGATCAAAAAACCAAAATCCGCCCCAGCCGAGTTCTCTATATGCCCACCAAGAACCAAGGCTAATTCCTATGGTAGTAAATAAGATACCGATATTGGAAAATGTTTTGAGAAGTCTTATGTCATTAATGGATTCCCGCTTTCGCGGGAATGACATAAGTGGGTATGAGAATGACATAGAGGCACAAACAATAGTAAACGGTACTACATAGCTAACATAGCCTAAATAAAGCAGAGGAGGATGGATGCTCAAAGCAATATCTTGTAGCATCGGGTTTAAGCCTAACCCTTCTTTAGGAACGAAAGAAAACACGTTAAAAGGATTGGAGGTAAAGTAAATAAAGCTGCTAAAAAATAATTGTATGGCTGATAGAATAATAATAGATAAAAATTTAAGACGGTTATCTTCAAGTAAAAATATATAACAGTAACTAACGATTTGTAATAAACAAAACCATAATAACATTGAGCCTTCGTGGCTCGACCAACTACCGGCTATTTTATATATTAAAGGTTTTAAAGTACTGGAATTTAAGAAAACATTTTGTAATGAAAAATCAGAGATAATAAAAGCATAGACTAGGGTAAAAAAGGCAAGTATAGCACATGAGGCAGCTATGTAGAAGGGGAAAGTAATGAGGTAGTTGTAATTCCCGCGAAAGCGGGAATCCAGTCTATAAAATAGAGATTTTTTATGGATTCCAGCTTTCGCAGGAATTACATAAAAGACAAAAGATAAACCGATAACCGACAAGCACATCGTTGTTAGCAATAAAAAATTACCGATTTCACTCACTGCTTATTGTTCCCTCGGTAGTAGGTAATACGGTAATTTTTACGCTATCAATCTTATTGGCAATTTTCTTTAAAATAATTACCTTTAAATTAAATATTTCAATTACTTCCCCTTGATTTGGAATTCTAGCAATTTTATGGATTATTAATCCTGCTATAGTGTTTGCATCTTCATCCGATAAATTCCAATCAAGTTCTCGGTTAATATCTCTAATAGTCGTAGTTCCTTTTATAATGAACTCGGTATTAGACTTCTTGATAATTTCATTATTAAGTCTATCATGTTCATCAGTAATTGGGCCTACGATTTCTTCTATAACATCTTCAAGAGTAATAATACCCAGTAGAGTACCATACTCATCTACAACACAAGCAAAATGATTATTACGTTCTCTAAATGCATGTAGTTGGTCTACTACAAGTGCATTCTCAGGGATAAACCAAGGTGGGGTTAGAAGTTTATTAATATCAACTTTTTTTGCATCATTATTATTTTCATATAATGCTTTAAGCAAATCTTTTAGATTGAAAATCCCTATTATATTATCTCTATTATCTTGCCACAAAGGTATACGTGTATGAGCACCCGATAATAAAGTTTTAATTATCACTTCATGAGGTAGGTCGATATTAAGGGCTATAATACTACTTCTGTGAGTCATAATTTCTGATACCGTCATATTACGTATATCTAATATCCCGCCGAGCATATTACGATCAGATTTATAAACTCCGCCTTCTTGATGGTAATGCTCAATCACGCCTCTTACTTCTTCCGTTCCTGATATTTGAGGATTTAAATTAATACTAAATATGAAGCAAAATATTTTTGTAATGTAATCAAGAGCAATATTAATAGGTTTGAAAAGCTTTAAAAATATTATGATAGTTGAAGCCATTTTTAATGCTAATTGTTCAGGTTTAGCAACGGCTATTGCTTTCGGTACTACTTCGGCAAAAACAATAATTATAAAAGCCATAACGCCGGAAGCAACAATGGGGCCATTATCTCCAAGAAAGCTAATAAAGAGAGTAGTAGCAATAGTGGTACAAACAGTATTGATTAAACTATTACCTATTAATAAAGTTCCTATGACCTTTTCTTTTTTCTTAAGAATCTCTAAAACTGTTTTAGCACGCTTATTACCGGCAATTTTAAGCTTATGAATCTTCCCTGGGGAAGAAGCGGTAATAGCAGTTTCGGTAGCGGCAAATAAAGCAGATAAGGTGATCATTATTATAATAACGATCACAAGTATGGTAGTCATTCTTTGTTAAAATATAAATTAACTATAAATAATTATATTAGTAATTATAGATTTTGCCTAATGTTTTTTTGTTATCAATGACTCCTTTTAGTATCTTTTGTTTTTCGGCTGTTAATAAGATTTTGAAATTTGTCATTTGTAGATGATGTCTTGTGTGATTTGTGTCCAATCGCTATTGCTTGTTGCTGTATTAATAATGTATTAGCTTGAGCTTTCCTTAAATTTATACCTTGTTCTTTAGATTCTTCAGTAGTTAGAATTTTTTGCCCTTTGGAGAGTTTTATCGCACTATCGCATACGAAAACTCCGCAATCATATACATTTTCTTGTTGCTTGGTATTTAGGTCTGTTATTTTTGCATCGGGATAAATTTCGGTAATATATTCTGTTACTTTTGGTCGAGATTCCAATGGCTCACCATAGGGATCATTATACATAAAGTTTATATTACCTTTATCATCTTTACTAGCCATTAAGAGTAACCAATGTTTATGTCCTGTATTTAGTGGTATAATTGCAGGCTTATTATCTAGTATTAAACCCTCTACTGTAACACGAAGAGTATCTTTTAGTATTTCCGGCTCTTCTAAAGAGACATGATGAAATATAGAGAACATATTCTTATCTATATTTGTTTCCAATATATTTTTTATATCATCTTCAGTGTATAAATAAGTAGGTTGTTTTATATTTCCTGTATTATAAACACCAACTTTATCTTCAGTATTTATAACTGGTGATGATTTTTTTTCAGGTATCTGCTGTTTTGGCTCTATTACTGGTTTGGCTAATTGTTGTCCTGCTTTTAGAGATTCCTTATACATTTTCTGTGGAATTCCTAATTTTTCCCATGGTTTTTGATTATTAGCGGGAGCTTGCTGTTGCGGTGGATTTATAGAAGATGCAACAGTGGTTAGTGGTTCTTCTGTTATTGTCGGCTTTGCTTCCGTAGTTGGAGTTGTTGATTCGTGAGTTTTTTTAGGTTCTTCTTTTTTGCCGAATGTTGCTTCTTTAAAACTAGTTATTATATCTTTAAAATAGTTAAAAATTCTTTTAAAAAAACCTTGCGGTTGTGGTTGGTTTGCTTTTGGAGGTTCATATGATGTTGTTTGCTCTACTTGTATATCCTTAGGTCTATCATTCATAACTTTCTTTGTATTAAAATTAAAGTCAATAGGATTTACCGCAGTTTTACCTAAATCTTTTTGAAATTGCCTAGATATTTGTGATACATATTTTTTTAAGTTTTCAGCAGCATTATTTGAATCTTTTAAAATTTCATTAATTTCGAGTTTCAATCCGTAAATTTGATCTTCAGAGGTAATACCGAATTTAGCAGTGATAAGATTTGTTGCTTCGTCTGCAGAAAGAGGCCAAGTTTCTATAATCACTCTACCGCCTTGATTTTTAGCGTTTTTTATTATTTTATCTAGCTTTTCTTTATCAGGTATTGTACCGGAAAGTAATTGATCAATTTTACGATCATATACAAGATTGTTAAAAACAGATGTTACTAAACTTATATCCGTAATTGTAGTGGCTTTATCTTTTGGTACTATACCATCGGCTATAGATAAATTTTGATCTGCTTCATTTGTAAAAAAAACATGATCAACTTTTTTCATAATTTCCTTCCAATAAGCTTCTAGTTCAGAATTTTGGGGTAATGAATTATATTGATCAAAAGTAATAGTAGTTTTTATATTTAAATTTTGTAAATTAATTAAATCTTGTACCTTAAAAATAGGTTGTATATTATTGTTATTAAGTTGAATATTAAAAATCGGTGTTTTGCCCTTTTTGTGGGATTCTTGTAAGATCTCCGAAAAAATACGTTCTTTATCAGGTATATGTGATGCTTTATTCACTTCTAGCCTGATAATAGGCAGTTTATTTTGAGCTTCCTGCTTGTTTATTGTCTCTAATATCCGATCTTCATCTCCAAGTAAAAGAGTAAATATAATAGGCTCAGCCATTACTAACCTTTATTAAAAGAATATTAGGTTCTGTGAAAATTTCTAATTGATTTACTATTTTAAGATATTTTTTAGCGAAAATTAATAAGGTTTTTGAAGGAATAGTTATTCATATTTCAAAAAAATCTTATAATTTGCAGCAAAAAAGAGTCAAAATTAAATCTTTTTAGAAATCTTCACAGAACCTACATATAATTATTAGAATTTTTGAGCTTTAAATCAAGCTATATTTAATAATCCGTGCTTTAGCTTATATAATTTATCCATTTTATGTGCTAACTCATGGTTATGTGTTACCATAATAACTGCGGTATTTTGTTCTCTTGCTACTTTTAAAAATAAATTAAATACTTCATTTGTAGTTTTGGGATCTAAATTACCTGTAGGTTCATCTGCTAAAATAATTTTCGGCTTATTAATTAAGCTCCGAGCTATAGCGACCCGTTGTTGTTCTCCTCCCGATAATTCTCCGGGCATATTATAGAGTTTTTCCCCAAGCCCTAAATCATCTAATATCTTTGTTGCATCTTCTATTGCTTCTTTTTGATCAAGACCACTAATAAGCCTCGGCATAATAACATTTTCAAGAGCGGTAAAATCTTTAAGTAAGTGATGTTGTTGATAGATAAAACCTAAGTAATGAAGACGAATGAGATGATATTTTTGATATTTGCTATTTGGTATGATGACTTGACCGTTTGTAGGTTTATCAAGCAAGCCGGCAATATGTAGTAAAGTTGATTTGCCGCTACCTGAAGAACCTATTATAGCGATTAATTCACCTTCATTAACCATTAGATTAAGATCATCTAGTACTCTAACAATAGTTTTGCCTTGGCTGTAATGTTTTGAGATATTTTTTAAAATGAGGACTGTATTATTCATATCTTAGGGCATCCACGGGATTTAATTTTGAGGCTCTATAAGAAGGATAAATTGTCGCAAGAAAACACAATATTATAGATAAAGAGGTAATTAAAATAATATCCTCGGCTCTTACTTTTGAAGGTAAACTATAAAGAAAATAAATAGCTGCCTCGAAAATTTTAGTACCGGTTATACGTTCCAAATAATTCTTGATAGTTTGAATATTATAAGAAAAGGTAACACCAAGGATTACACCTAGTGTTGTGCCAAGTAATCCTATAAACATTCCATTATAGATAAAAATAAGCATTATTTGCTTAGTGCTTGCTCCCATAGTTCTAAGAATTGCAATATCTGAAGTTTTATCTTTAACAAGCATAAATAAGCTTGAAATAATATTAAATGCGGCAACCGTAATAATTAAAGATAGAATAGTAAACATAGCCGTACGCTCAACAGCAAGAGCACTTAAAAATTGTGAATTTAAGGTTTGCCAATTAAATACATATAGGGTTGGATCTAATAGTGATTGTATTTTATATGAATATGCGAGAGCTTTATCGGGATCTAGACTATTAATTTCGATTAAATTAATATCGTTGCCGAGAGATAAGAAATTTTGTGCTGTGGTAAGCGGCATTAATATCGTTGTCAAATCATAATCATACATACCACTATTGAAAATTGCTATAACTTTAAATTCTTTTGATCTTGGCATACTGCCAAAGGCGGTAGAAACTGAATTCGGTGAAATTAATCTAATCTTATCCCCAACGGTTACGCCTAAATTGCTTGCTAATTGTTCTCCGAGTGCTATTACGTTTTTGCCGTGAAAATTATCAAAACTACCAAAATTTACATTTTTAAAAATTTCATTTCTTACACTTAGATCCTTTAATTTCATACCTTTAACAAGTACACCGCTATTATTACTTTTACCAAGAGCCAAAGCTTGACCGTGAGCAATGAATGTTACATGCTTTACATAATCTTGTTTTAGGAGTTTGGCTTTAATCTCTTCATAGTTATCAATACTACCACCTTGCCGATTTATCACTATATCCCCATTTAAGCCGATAATATTTTTAGTAAGCTCTATATGAAAACCGTTCATAACGGACATGACTACTATCAATGCTGCAACGCCGATCATTACGCCCACTAAAGAAAAGGCAGAAATAATAGAAACAAACTTTTCGTTTTTCTTAGCTCTAAAATATCTGAAAGCTATCTTGAAGATAAAATTGTTATTGATCATTTGTTTATTTTTTCTTACATCCGTTTCTAGGTTATCCCTGCGTGAATCAGCTTTTTTGTCATTGCGAGCAGCCGTAGGCTGCGTGGCAATCTTATGAAATAATAACAAATTCCTGAGATTGCTTCATCAATTACTTTGTAATTTCCTCGCAATGACGACACAATTGATGACATAAAGACATCTACACGTTACTAGAAATCTCAAAGACTTTATCGTACTTAAATAATTTAGGTAATGTTACTAACCCAAATAGCGTAACACTGGATATAGTAATGCCAAGAGGAGTAAAAGTACCGTTATATAAAAATCCTACTAATTGTAGCCCAAATGCCGTTAAAATCAATCTAGCCGCAGTGAAAATAGCCATCATACGAGCTTTACCGTCCGGAATAGCTTCTAAAAGCAATGGCCATAATATATTAATCGGATATATCACGCCAAGAGATAATAATAAAGTAACTATTGTTATGGTTAAAGGATTATTAATATTATATACAACTAATATGCTATTTCCTAGTAGGAATAGTATTATAAATATAACTCCAAAATAGAAGCAATTTTTAATACCGAATTTTTTAAAGCAATAACCGCTTGAAAAGCTCATAATTGAGAATAGAGCCGCCATTGCTCCTTGATAAAGTCCGAAATATTCTAAAGTTACACCTAAATCTTGCATATATAAAATAGGAGCAATCCCAATAAATATCCAATATCCTTGTGCAAGAAATATCATTGTAAGTATATAATACATAGCTTTTGACGATTTGAAGATAGGTATATATTCTTTTAAAGAAATACGTATTTTTTTATTAACTTTTCTTTTTGGAATAAATAATATACCAAGAATTAGGCTGATCAAACCTACTATAAGCAACAAAACAAAATTGCTACGCCAGCCCCAAAATAAATTGACGTAGCTACTTATAACCGGTGCTATTGCCATAGAAAGGGCAATAGTGCCGTTTAAAATGCCCATTAATCTTTGCTGTTCTTGTACCGAATAAATATCGGCAAGAACAACATATACTAGCACTGCAACCGACGATATCCCGCATCCTTGCAAAAATCTTCCAAATAATATAACTACATAATTATTTGCAAATACACAAAATAAACTACCAAGATTAAAAATCAGTAAACCGAGTATAATAATTGTTCTGCGTCCGTACCTATCTCCTAAATTACCGACTATAAGTGAAGTAATACAATAAGCAGTTAGATTAACACCAAGTAGTAACTCTGTCATAAAAGTTGAAAGGTTGAATGTATTTTGTATTTCAGGAAAACTTGGAACGAATAAATCTATTTCCGCTCCAGCGAGTATTTCCATGATGATTACGGTAATAATTAATTTCATAAGTAATTGTTAGTTTGAGGTTATTTTAAAGTATTATTGAATCAGAAAGTCTGTGCGATGTCATCCCTGCGAGGTATTGTTGTATATATACCAAGTCGTCATTGCGAGGGACCGTATGGAGCGTAGCAATCTCAGGAATTTTCCCCAAAATTGCTTCGTCAATTTACTATTGTAAATTTTCTCGCAATGACGGAAAAACCGATCCACGCAACAACATTTTTGCGGGAATGACATAAATAAGGATGCAGGAATGGCAGCAAAGCCACGCAACAAATTAGCTTTCTATATTCTTATAGCTTACAATAATTAGTGTATTGTTTTACTAAAGAAAGAATAAATGAATATTTATGCTCGTCTAGCAATTTTTATTTATCAGGAGTATATACCATGACACGATAACAGGAAGACTGAAAGGAAGTGCAAGCAGAAACTTTTAGTGATATATGTTAAGAATAATGATCCCTAACATGTGAGACTATTAACAAAATAAATTTTAAAGCTAATTAAATTTATTTTTACTGCAAATTATAAGGCTTTTTTAAAATAGGATTAACTATTCCTTCAAAAATCTTATTAATTTTCGCTAAAAATTCTTTTTAATTATCAATTAAAATTATTTTGTTAACAATCCCCTATCAATTTTAAAAATTAATTAAAATATTACTGATTAATTCCTAAAGCTTGTTTTTGAGTATCGGTAGTATTCTCCATTACCCACTTTTGGACATCAGGACTTAACATATTATACTGACCTGCTGTTAAACTAGCAACCCAAGCTTGTTGATCGTCAGTACTCATAGCTTGTATTTGGGTTGTTGTAACTGAAGCTGGGTCAGGCATTTGCATTGATGAAGCAAATACTGGGCTTGCGAAAGCTAGAATTAATAAAATCTTTAATAAATTTTTCATTTTGTAAACCTTTTTTGTTTTGTAATTACGATTATAACAAAGTCACGGCAGCTTTCAAGCTAAATTATATTAAACATTTAAATTTTTTATACTAAGGAACTTTTATTGTAACAAATATATCAATTATATACTTTATTGTCATTCCCGCGAAAGCGGGAATCCAGTAAAAAGCGTTCAGTATCATACCGTGGTTTGACCATGGGATCTTGTGTCACAGATTATGCCCTAAGATACCACGATCAAGTCGTGTTATGACATTAAAGGTTGACTGGATTCCTGCTTTCGCAGGAATGACATACCCCTTTATATTGTTAACTGCTCTCTGCAAATATTTCGATAAATTTCTGAGTTTTTAGATAAATCATTATGTGATCCTTCAGCGACTACTCCTCCTTTATCTATTACTAAAATATAATCAGCTGATTCTATACTACTAATTCGATGGGCAATTGATATAATAATGTTCCCTTTCATTATTTTTTTTATAGACTCTAGTAATTTCTGTTCACTCATCGTATCTAAAGCACTCATTGCCTCATCAAGAAGTAAAATTTGCGGCATGCGTAGTAATGCTCTAGCAATAGCTATTCTTTGTTTCTGTCCTCCTGATAATCTAACGCCTCTTTCACCGATTTTAGCATTTATACCGTCATGAAGTTTAGCAGCAAATTCTTCTATTCCTGTAATTTTTATTATCTCATTTATTTCGTCGTCGCTTGCTTCATTATTACCGAATATAATATTTGATTTTATAGTGCCGGAAAAAATGCTAGCCTCTTGAGGAACATAGCCAATTAATTTACGAATTTCAGCAGGATTTAAAAGAGTTATATCTTGATTGTTAATAAGGATAGTGCCGTTTTCTTGCCGGTAAAAACGCAGCAGTAACTGTATCACAGTACTTTTTCCTGCACCTGATCTACCTACAATACCAAGAAACTTATTGGCATTTATCTTCAAAGACATATTATTAATAATCCTTAAATTAGGTCTTGAATGATAGGTAAAATCAACATTTTTGAATTCTATCGAGATTGGATCGGAATTATTTAATTCTAAATAATTATTATGTGCTATAGGTGTCTTATCTATAATTGTAATTATTCTCTCAAGGGCTGTAACAGGTAAATGCATTTCGCTTAGTAGTTCAAAAATACCGCCACAGCTAACTCCGGCGATAATCGCATAATAAATAAACGAGATAATTTGTCCCGCAGATAAATGACCTTTCACTATATCTGAAGCTCCGATCCAAACGACTAAAGTAATCGCAAGAAATATAACGGCTATTGAAATCGCAAAGAATAAAGCACGAATTTTTAAACGGGTTTTGCAGTATATTAAGTAGTTTTGTAATTTAGTGTCAAAATCGGCAATTTTGTTTATTTGATGGTTAAAAGCATAAATAGCTCTAATATTATTAAAAGTTTCATCAATATCCGATGCTAAAAGTGACTTAGATTCTAGAGCTTTTTTAGATAAAACCTTAACATGCTTGCCGAATTTAATTAAAGGAATTAATAAGATAGGAATGGTAATAATTACTATAGAAGCGAGTTTAAAGCTTTCAAAAAACATTAATGTAATGCCGCCAATTAGCATCACCGAATTGCGAATAAAAAAAGATAAGAAATTAATGATGAGAGTAGATATTTGATCTATATCATTTGTTAGGCGTGAAATTATATCGCCGATTTTTAGTTCTTCAAACTCTTCAATTTCATAATTAATTAAATTACTATAAGCTTCTTTCCTTATTTGAGTAACTGCCTTTTCAGCAACATTATTGATAAAATATGAACGAAAAAAACTAGCAATACTTAAGATGATAATTAATAAACAAATATATAATATAGATTTATCAACCGATAAAATATGGTCTTTGCCCAAGCCTTTATCAACTAAATTTCTAAAAACACTACCGATTAGTAATAATGAAGCTGATACGCTAAGTAAAGAGATCATAACGATGATCAAATCTTTTTTATAGAACCTTAGATATTTAGCTAGTCTATATAAAAGTTTGATATCCATAAGAAAAAAATGTCATTGCGAGGAGCGAAGCGACGTGGCAATCCAGAAAAATAATAAAAAAGTACTAATTTTAGCATTTTTTTACTGGATTGCTTCGTCAATTACTTTGTAATTTTCTTCGCAATGATGATTTGGTAACCACACAACAATTCCAAAATATGGGGCGAGTGACGGGATTCGAACCCGCGACCCTCAGAACCACAACCTGATGCTCTAACCAACTGAGCTACACCCGCCATAAATTAACAACGTAAATTTAGATTATCAGAAGGAGTTAGTCAAGAATATTTATTGTATTAACATATATTATTTGACTTATATATTATAACTATATATAGTTACAACATGAATCAGTATATAAAACTTATAAATAAAGCTAAACAAAATCCTAAAGGATTAAGTTTCTCTGATTCATACTTTAATGAAGTGCGGTTGGGTTAAAGATAGGCAAAAAGGTAGCCATCAGATTTGGTACTCGTCCAAAGGAAATAGGTTATCTATTCATACTTTTGGAAATATGGTAAAAGAATATCAAGTTCGACAATTTTTAAACTTTGCAAAAGGAAATGAAGATGAAAACAAATGATACATTTGACGGGTTTACTATAGAACTTTTTAAAGATACGGATGAAGATTGGCTAGCAAGATTTGAAGAGCTACCGAATGTATCAGCTTTTGGTAATTCGCCTGAAAAAGCACTGCAAGAATTACAACAAGCTTGGACTTTAATGAAAGAAAGTTATATAAGTCATAATCAATCTATTCCCTTAGCTCCGTCTAGGAAAGAGTATAGTGGACAGTTTAATGTTAGAGTAGATAAACGTGTGCATCGAGCTTTAGTACTTGAAGCACTTAGAGCAAAAATTAGTTTAAATGCTTTAGTATCTCAAAAATTAACTTTATCGGTAAAACAATGAAAAAAAAAGCAGTTATTTTATTAAGCGGTGGACCTGATTCTACTACGGTTCTTGAGATAGTTAGCAAAATGGATTATGAAATTTATGCTCTAAGTTTTAATTATCATAGACGCAATAGTCTGGAAGTCCAAAAAATCCAAGGATTAATTAAAGATTATAATGTAAAACAACATAGGGTTATTAATATTGATTTGCAGTCATTTATTGGTTCTGCATTGACTGATGATAATATAGATGTACCAAAATTTAAAAACACAGATCAATTACCAAGTGACATACCGGTTACTTATGTACCGGCACGTAATACAATATTTTTAAGCTATGCACTAGGAGTTGCTGAGGTTATAGGAGCTAGAGATATTTTTATTGGTGTACACACTAATGATTATACTAACTATCCTGATTGTCGTCCTGAATATATAAAATCTTTTGAAACAATGGCAAATTTAGCAACTAGGGTAGGAGTAAATGGAGAAAAAATTACTATCCATGCTCCTTTAATAAATATGACCAAAGAGCAAATAATTAAAAAAGGGCTTGAGCTTGGAGTAGATTATAGTAAAACAATATCATGTTATGATCCAACAGAAGCCGGTTTATCTTGTGGTCAATGTCTATCATGCATTGCACGACTTGATGCTTTTAAAAAGAATAATGTACAAGACCCGATTAAGTATGTATAATTATAGATATATACTCATAAGTAAAATTAATAATAAAATAATATGAAGTAAATTTGTATACAAGGTGAAAACTTTTTCACCTTGTGTACTCATTATTTAAAAATCTTCTGTATAATATGAGTATATTTATATTATACAGAAAAATAGTTAGTATATATGATAAATAGAGGACATTTATATGCCCCTTTTCCTGTGCTTGATTTAAATGATATAGTTTTACGAGAGTTAGTCGCGGAGGATACACAAGATTATTTTAATTATATGAGTAAGCCGGAAATGGCTATTTATATAACTGATAGCAATAGGCCTAAAGACGTAGAAGAAGCCAGAGAGGAAATACGTTATTGGTCTAGTTTATATAAAAATCATAGGAGTTTTTATTGGGGAATTGCCATTAAAGACGATAATAAATTAATAGGTACTGCTGGTTTTAATATAATAAATCTAGAGCATCATAGAGCAGAAATAAGTTATGATCTAGATCCTAATTTTTGGGGTCAAGGTATGATGTTAAAATCTATAAAGAATATTTTAAAATTTGCTGATTATATTGGTATTATAAGAGTACAAGCAACAGTAATTACTGATAATTTTCGTTCGATTAATCTTCTTGAGAGATGCGGTTTTGCTAGGGAAGGAATTCTTAAAAAATACGAAATAGTTGCAAATGAGCATAAAGATTATTATATGTACGCAAGAGTATTATAGTAAGAATTGTTAAAATGAACATAAAAAAGAAAGTTAATGGTAGTAGAAGCTGATAAGAAAGAATTGATTTGTTCGTTTTGTAGTAAAAAACAACATGAAGTAAAAAAACTGATAGCAGGTCCTGCAGTATTTATTTGTGATGAATGTATAGATTTATGTACAGATATTATGAAAGAAGAAAGTAAAGTTGCTTTAAAGCAAATTACTTCTTCAATTCCAACGCCGCAAAAAATATGTGGAATTCTAAATGATTATGTAGTTGGGCAAGATCAAGCGAAAAAGATTTTAGCAGTCGCGGTTTATAACCATTATAAGAGGCTTGAATATGTACAATCCGGCAATAATGACGTTGAGCTTAATAAGTCGAATATCTTACTGATTGGTCCTACCGGTTCAGGAAAAACTTTACTTGCTCAAACGCTTGCTAAAATTTTAGACGTACCTTTTACTATGGCGGATGCTACTTCTTTAACGGAAGCCGGGTATGTCGGTGAAGATGTTGAGAATATATTACTACGTTTATTGATAGCAGCTGAGTTTAATATAGCAAAAGCACAAAAAGGTATAATTTATATTGACGAGGTTGATAAAATTGCCCGTAAATCGGAGAATCCTTCTATTACACGGGATGTATCGGGTGAAGGAGTACAGCAGGCATTACTTAAAATTATGGAAGGAACAGTTGCTTCTGTGCCTCCTCAAGGTGGTAGGAAACACCCACAACAAGATTTCGTACAGTTAGATACTTCAAATATCTTATTTATTTGCGGTGGTGCTTTTATGGGGATTGATAGCATTATAACCTCAAGAACTGATCATAGTTCTATAGGCTTTGCAGCTAACGTAAATATAGATAAAGAGAAAAATAATAGTGAGATTCTTAAATCCCTAGAAATTGAGGATTTAACTAAATTCGGTTTAATCCCTGAATTTATCGGTAGATTACCCATCGTCACTACTTTAGATGAGTTAGATAACGAAGCTTTAATTACAATTTTAACTAAGCCTAAGAACGCCATAGTAAAGCAATATCAGAAACAATTTGAGCTTGATGATGCTGAGCTTGTAATTGACGATTCAGCCTTAGAAGCTATTGCCGAAAAAGCTCTAGCTAAAAAGACGGGAGCAAGAGGACTTCGTTCAATACTTGAGCATCTTTTGCTTGATAGTATGTATAAAGTTGCCGAGCTAAAAAAACAGCGTGTTACTATTACAAAAGAGGTAGTTAATGGCTTAGTCGAACCGGTAATGACCTCTCTCATTTCTACAAAATCAAACAAAAAACAACCGATTATTGAAGATATACCGGCGTAAATATTATTTCTTCTCTATGTAATTCCCGCGTAGGCGGGAATGACATAAACGAGCCTGCAACAAGACCTACGACTGCTCGTAATGATGGGTTGGTATCCACACAACAACGCCGGCTTGACCACGGGACAATACTAATTTAGTTATAGCGGTTTAAATACCATAAAAAAATAATACTCAAACTGATAAATGCCGGCCAGCCTAGGTAGAGAACCATAATTTAAATAATTTATAATATTTTCCGGTAGGGGAATTCGCTGTTTTAATGCTTCAAGTGCCATATTTCGTAGTTGAATTTGAATCCATACCACCGGAAGCCAACAACTACCGGCGATTATGTATCCGATATAAGTTAAGGTAAGCTATAAAGTAGTAAAACGAAGATTAGCTATAACTGTAGTGCGAGCTGTATATGCCGTTGCATTCAAATCACCGGTTTTATTTGCCCACCGCATAAAAAAAACCGCCATGAATACTAAAGTAAGTAATATTATTGGAATATTTTTAAATATTGGACCAAGCGGATCTAGCCACAATATTGGCTTAAGATATGTTAATAGTAGAGTATAAGCTAGTATTAATAAAATTTGTAAACTACATACCCTATTTATTTTATTTTTGATAATTAGTAGAATTCCAAGAATAATATCTGTAAAGCAGCTTACATATAATATGTAAGGTGCTATTTGTTTATCAAATCCTAGTGATATTATAATTTGCATACTAGCATCATAAGCAAAAATGCTTGAAATAATTCCTGTCATTATCCAAAATAGTCCTAAGACAATTTTTATTATAGGTTTTAAAAAATAAAGTCTAGCGTGTCATATGGATTGTACGGTTAAAGGTTCGGTTGCAAAACCTTGTTGCAAGTTTCTAGGGATTATAGAAGTAAAATCGATAAAATCTTTTTTATCAGCAATATTAGGTTGAAGTAACATATTATACGCAGTAGAATTAATGGGGCCTATTTTTAGAAAATCCCCTAATTTAGCTGCTATTTTTATGAATATTAAAGGAATTTTTATTAGTCTTCCAGGGTTGACTCCAAGCCATCTTCTAAATCCAAGCAAGATATCCTTCATGGTCACTATGTCTAGTCCAACTATTTTTAATAATGTGTGGATTTTTCCTTCCCTTTCTATACAGTGAATAATTACTTTCGTTAAATCATCAATATGAATAGGTTGAAATTGTTGTAAACCATCACCTATTAAAGGAATAAAATACGGTAATGTTGCAAGAGCCCTAAATGGCAAGGTACCACCATAACAACCGCTTGCGTAAACAAGAGACGGTTGTAAAATTACCCAGTCTATATTTTCTAATTTTTGTAAATATTCTTCAGCTGCTTTTTTAGTTAAAGCATAAGCAGTGTTTTTTTCATCATCTATTCCAAGAGCTGAAATATGAATAATTCTTTGTACGTTAGTAAGGGTGCAAGCCTTAAATACGGCCTTTGTGGACCATTAACATGAACATTGTCAATATTATTAGCATGACTAGACGTTAACACACCTGATACATTAATAACTATATCTATGTTATTTAATCTATTTATCCAGCTTTGTGGTGTTAGGTCTATATTAAAATCACAGTATATCACTTTTGCAGTAGGGAATTTTCCCTGGTCGATTCAACATCTCTAACACAGCATATTACTTTATAATTATTCTTTAATAATTCAGCTGTAATATATGATCCAATAAAGCCGTTAGCTCCTGTTACTAGTATTCTCATTATAATATAAACGATTCAGGTACTGACATTTTTTATATCATTAATCAGATCCTGTTGCAAATAGAAGATAAAAAAGGATATGTTATGTCCACAACTATTGTTTTTTTGGTTAAAAACTTCTATAACCTAATACTCTTCTCTCTTATTATAAACTGGGGTTGCTCGTGTGTGACTTTAATGTTATCTCATAATAAAATAATTAAAGATTATAAATGATTATATATAAAAGATTTGAATAAATATTAAGAAATGTTTATATTTTTTAATATTTATTTAATTGAAATTATGAGTAATAAACTAGAAGTAATAATAAAATATTATAATGATATATCAAATTTAGGCGTAAGATTATGGAAACTACAGCACTTGCTAGTTTTAATTTAGGTGAGGAAATATGGTTCTGTGATAAAAATTTTAAAGATCTACCGACACTAGATCAAAGTTTGATTTATACTCAATATTTAGAAACAATGTTAAGTAAAGTAGCTGCTACCGGAAAGTATCAAGATAATAATATTGATCATTCTCAATGGAGCAATTGTTTTGAAGAGCTAAATAATCGAGATCATTTTTTATGTATAAAGCTACAGAAGTTAATAGGAGTAGAAAACAAGAATATCATTGATGCTATGCTAGATGAATATAGGTGATATAAATTCATTAGAGTTTAGTACCCTAGTTACTAAAGTCCGAGTGTTTTTAAAAAATAATTTAGATCAATCTGAACACTTGATTAAAGCAGCCAAAGAAATCAATGCTATGGCATATCCTCTGACGAGATCTGACGAGAGAGTATTTTTTATATCGCTATATAGCTAAAGCAATATTACTTACAAACACTTTAAATGTGTCTTCCTCTTATGAAAACGGGTTTAATATAGTAAAAAAAGCTCATTTAAATTTTGCAAATTATCTTAATTCATTAGAGCGAAGTCTTACTAGAATAGAAAAAGCTACTGATAAGTATAATGAAGATCACAAAATTGCTTCTTGGTTAACTGAAAAATCAGCTTTAGTTAGTAATCATTCAGGTAAAATAGCAATTACTTATGTTTCTCTTATAGTTGGTATAATTGCTTTACGTTCATATGTAATTGACGAAAAGGATCCTTGGTATGAATTATGTGCTTTACCGACCACTAGCCTTGCGATGCTACAAATTTTATGCAAAATAAATTAATTAAATTTTTGCATGATAAAATTGTACCGGCTTTAATTGAGAATAAGAAATTTACAGCTGAAGAAATTAAACCATATTTTTAGTTACTATATAAACATTCCAAAAAAGATAAGAATACGTAAATAAAACTTCAGGCAATATATAATAAACTTACCAATCAAGATATAGATTTTAACAATATTAAATCAGACATTAGTACCTATCATGGATGGAAGAGTACTGCTATATGTTCGGCAATAGCCACACTGATTTTGGATTATATCTGTTTTTATTTTCGTAATCCAGCATTAGAATTTTATGAAGATCCAATGTTTTATGCATCAACTTCTGTTAAATTCATGCATCTTGCTTCTTTATTAGTATTAATATATTGCGGCAATAAAGTTATAGAAAATATCACCAGCAAAAAATTGACTAATGATGTGTTTTTTCAAAAGTTTTACTATAATGATGTGGCAAGATTGACCGTAGCAATAGTACCTTTAATAATGTTTGAGTCTATTAAAGATTTAAAATTCTTAAGTCTTGCAACTTTAATAGATGTTTTAACAACTGCTATATCGGATTTAAATGTCGGCAAGGCAATTAGTAGTGCAGGCAAGAATATTGCCGAGAAAATCACTACTACCCTTACTTGGCTTAATAAGGTTGCCTCAGGCACAAACGATGATTGATATTGATCCTACAGAAGAAGTACCATGCTTAGGTTTTGTGGACACTGCTAATTGATTTGCTATTTTGCAGCAAAAAATAGCCAAAATTAAGTCTTTTTAGAAATGTCCACAAAACCTAGATTAAGGTTGTAAAATTTACGTTATTTAATGTGCTCTTCCCATTTCAAATATAATTGAATATTCAGAATTAAGTGTTGCATGTATTAAAAAATGCGAGGTGATATAGGACTGCACTTCGCTATGCATAAAAGCTTGGTACATTACATTATCAATCTCTAAAGTAAAGTTTTTGCTATATTCAAGAAGTTTTTGAGCAGCTTTTAAGTGTATCAAATAACCTGTAGTTGTATTAAAGTAACCACCATGACCTATCTTCTTTAAATACGGATTATTGTAAATATTATAAAATATTTTGTTTTTAGAATGTGACAAGGACAAATAAATTAAATCCCAGTCGGTAGGTAAATGCTTAAGCATTGTTAAAAATTTATTATGGAAATCGTCATTTAGTATAGCATCATCTTCTATTATTAGAGAGCATAAGGTATATTGTCTTTAACCATTTTAAGCCGAATTTCTCTATGGCTACAATAACAACCGAGTTCACCTGCTATTAAAGTATGATTTAATATTTTGCTATCGGAATAATAATTTATATTTTCCGAAGGACAAAGTACAGTATAACCGTTATCAAGGGATATAAAGAGTAGGGTTATTTTTTACATCTAAGCCGGTAAATCTTTTTCCCCTTGCATCTGTTATCGATAAATTATAACCGTCTACTACACTAAACCTTTCATAGAATAAATTATTATTGTCGAATTGTTTACTAATATTGTTATATCTATCAGAAAAATTTAAATATCTTTTTCTTCAAGTGGAGCAGAACCTATTTGATAAGTTTTTAAAAATATAAAAAACAATGATAAACAAATAATTATAATTGATATTATAAAAATAGTTTTTAATTTGTCACATTATAGGTTATTTAATAAAGGTAATTATTTTCTGAATTCGGTATAATCTTATTATTATATATCTTATAATATTTTTCATCATCTTTATCAACAGAAATAATATAATTATATAAATCTTCTTCTGAATAATCTTTAGCAAATATTACTAAATTAGGGTTTACATCTTTTATATAACTTTTATCTGCATAATATTTAGGTACTGCTCCTGCTAAATAAGCTTGAAAAGGTTTTTCAGTAACATACCCCTCATATGTTTTATTTTCAAAAGCAATAACAAATTTACATTTAGATAACCATGCACGAGTTTTTTCTTTTGGTATAATTGTAGATTCAGTATTTAAATATTTACCGACGCTTACTACTTTTTTATACAGCGACAATTTATGAAAAAATCGATTTCTTGCTATGCAGCCGTCGTTTTCAGGATCTTCTATACCATTAGAGACTAAGAAACAAGCAAAATATGTTTTGTTCGGATTATATTTTGAGTGTTTATATTCAGTACTGACGTCATTAGTACAATACATATAATAAAAGGTATTCTTATATAATTTGGATGATCTATATAATCAAAACCTATAGATATATAATAATTTTCTAGCTTTGGTCTAACAGATTCACCGGCAAAAAATATCTTTATACTATCTTTATTACTAATAGTTCTTTGACCAAAAACACTATCAATAATAAGGTCATAATTGTTATGATCTATAACAATTGTTCGTCCGTTTTCTTCAATGATTTCTTTTATCATCGGTGGCTTCTCTATTGTAAAGCCCGGTCGCATATTAATAAAGCTCACTCTTATAGCATGTTTGTTTTCTTTTTTAGGAGCTTTAATTTTATATGCTTACACATAGTAACAATATGGCTATACAAATTATGGAAAGTTTTTTTAACATTTAAATTACCTATTAAAAATTTATTTATAATTTTTCTGCTATTTGTGGTGAATTTTCTGCTTCCACTTCAATAATCTCAGATTTAGAGGAAACGATTTGATAACGCTCTAAGGTAGCCGGCATGGCTTTATTCCCTGAATCAATACCGAGTTTTTGAATATTCTTTACTCTTGACATAAAATTACGATTAAATGAGGCAGCAAATTTATCGTAATTAGTAACCATATTATGCAGATTATTACCGATCTTTTGAGAATAATCTGCCATAGTACCGATGGAGCTTAATAGCTTTCTCACTTCTTCAATGATTAACTTATAATTTTCTGAGCGGCGATGATCGGTAATTTGAAATTTTGCAAATGATAGCATATTCATAAGTCCGCTAGGTCCTACCGGAAAGATATTACAGCCCCAAGCTTTTTGTAAAAATTCAGGGTCGGCTGCAATAACTTTCTCAACCGCTTGTTCAGTCGGCAAAAACATTAAAGTAATAACATTGTTAAAGCTCTGATCCTTTTTGTTTAGATTAGTTAAAATATTTGCGGCATAGTCTTTATTCGCTAAAGATTTTAAATGGTAATTCATAGTTTTATTAAGACTCATGTTATTATCTTGCTCGTCTACAAGAAACTTTGAAGCTTTAGAATCAATAACCATTAAATTACCGGAAGGAAGAAAAATGAGCGCATCAGGTCTTAGCTTGCCGCTATCTGATATAGTTAGACCGTATTGCATAATGAAATCTAAATTAGGACGTAAGCCCGAAGATTTTAAGATATTCTCAAGGGTAATCTCAGCAAGTAGCCCCGCCCCGATCGGAGAAAGCAGAGACTGTTTTATCAAATCAACCGTACCTTTTGATTGCTCTATATCTTTATTTAATGCTCCCACCATCGTAATTAACCGCTCAAACTCACTATTAAATTTTCCTGAAGCAGTAGCGATATTTTTCTCGGCTAGCTCTCTTGCCGCCGTGTTTTCCATTTTATGTATCGCTATTAATTGCTTAGACAAATCTTGACCTAAATCAAATAACGCAGCTTTAGCCGATGAAAATGACTCTTCTCTTATTTTTTCTGAATCCTTAATAGTCTGTTCTTGATATTCTATTTTACACTTCAATTGCTCAATTTTCTGTAAATATCCTATCTTTTCTTGATTTAATAATTGGTTGTTATTGCTAATTTCTAGATTCTGCTCTGATAAAAATTGTAGCTGTGTCCTTAAGGTTTTAGTTTTTACATAAAACCAAATTATTAGTGCTAATAAAATAAGTAGTGTAGTTATAATAGTTAGTAATAAATAAGGCATAGAATGAAGCAAAGTTTAATGTTAAATAATACTAAAGTACCGCATAATTTGCACTAATTATTTTGGCATTGCCTAGAAAAGGTTGATATAGTCATTGCGAGTTACTGCAGGTGTTGTTGCATGGCTCGTTTTATGTCATGGCTGCGCAGGTTGTGTTGTGTGGACCGAAAAACCCGTTTGGTGTTATGCCGTGGCTTGACCACGATATCCAAAAAAACAACTTAAAATACTAAAATTTTAATGTTTTAAACTGGATCCCGCGATCAAGTCGTGGGATGACAATTAGGAAACTGGTCCACGCAACAAAGCACTCCCGCTTTCGTGGGAATGAGATCGGAAGGCTAGACTATAAAACAACTTTTTCTAGGCAATGCTCAATTTCAATACTACAAATAAGACTATCTCGTTACTGATATCGAAATAGTCTTGACCATTTCGATATTAGCCTATTATATTTTTATAAACTTATAGAAATATTATAATGGATAGGTTATATAAAAAGCAAGTTGAAGAATATCTAACAAATTAGGGTAAGCTTGTATTTATAATTATAAGCGGAGCAAGGCAAGTAGGAAAAACTACAATATCAAAACAAGTAATTAAGCCTAATCCTAATTCAATTTACCTAAATTGGGATTATCTCTAGAAGATAGAAATAAAATCTTAAACAAACACACCGAACTTTTTAAAAATCTACTTTCTACTATATCCTATAAGAAACCGTGCTTAATATTAGATGAAATTCATAAATATAAAGATTGGAAAAATCTTGTAAAAGGATTTTATGATAAATTCGGAGAAAATATTGAATTTATTATAACAGGTAGTGCCAAATTAAATATATATAAAAAAGGCAGTGATAGCCTAATGCCTAATGGAACGTTATATAAGTTTAACCGTGCATCCGTTATCGGTATCTGAAATAGCTAAAAATTTTGATAATGACATTGATTATATAAAAAGCCCAAAAAATATCACTATAGATGAATTTGAAGCTTTAATAAATTTTGGAGGATTTGCGGAAAGTTATTTAAAAGCAACTGCTAAATTTCATAGAATATGGAGTAATCAAAGATTCGAGCAATTATTTAGAGAAGATGTAAGAAATACTGAAGATATCAACAATATTTATGCGTTAGAATTACTTGCTAGCATTATAAATGAGCAAGCAGGCTCATTAATAAGCTATACAAACCTTGCTAACAAAGTTAGAGTTTCAGACCAAACAATAAGAAGATGGTTCTCTTTGCTAGAAAAGCATTATTATTGTTTTGCTATCAAACCTTGGTCTAAAAATGTTGTAAAAAGTTTGATAAAAGAGCCCCAAATTTACCTTTGGGATTGGTCGCAAATAAAAGATATAGGAGCAAGATTTGAAAATCTTATAGCTTCTCACCTTTTAAAAGTCGTATATTTTTTCGAATGAAACAGGGCTTGGTGATTTTGGTTTATACTATCTTCGTGATAAACAAAAACGTGAAGTCGATTTAGTAATAACAAAAGATAACCAACCGTGGATTTTAGTGGAAGCAAAAGTAAGTGACTCAACCGTTTCTTCAAGCTTAAAATATTTTCATGAATTACTTAAACCTGAGTTTAGTTTTCAAGTAATTCAAAATAAACAAGCTATTTTGGCCTCTTGCTTTGATAAACCGGGTTTATGGATAGTACCGGCTATTACTTTCTTATCTCAACTTGTTTGATATGAATTTTTGCACAAAAGGTAATCTAGGCAAATGTAAATCATATGACTATTTCGTTGCTTATATCGAAATAGTCATTACCAATTCGACATTTAATTATAAGCTGTATCCTTGCACATACCACTAAATGTAGCTGAATTGACTATATTCACTTTATCTTCTAGCGGTCCGAGTGGCTGAGCCGGTTTTAACAATTCCGGCGTTAATATAAATTTAGTTTTTTTCTCGATATTCGATAAAAAAGGTAAATGTAAGCTATGAGGGCTGTATATTATTGCATATTTATCCCATTCTAGATATTGTCTATTCAAATTCTCTTTATATTCAGATGGACCATATACTTCTATACTACCAAATTTATATTTTTTTAAAGGATATAGCTCATAATCATAAAAAAAATCATTTGGATATTTATTACGCATACTTTGATTAAAATGAACAAATTTATCATTTTCTTTATGAAATACGAAAATATCTAAGCATCTTTCCCCGCAAATTACATAAATTTTATTATGTTTAACACGATATCCTAATTGTTCAAATTGCGGTAATATTTGTTGCAAACGTATTTCGTCTTCATGCATAATGCTGATATCTAAATCATCGTCAAAAGGAATTATGCCTTGATGTCTAACGGCTCCAAGCAGAGTGCCGCCGTCTATCCAATAGTTAATATTATTCTTACCAAGTAGCTCATGAGTGTCTTTCATTAACTGATAAAGGGCAATAGCTTTTTTCTCACTAATCCTGTATTTTTTTACTTGTTCATTACTTAAGGTGACATATCGCCAGTCATGTTCTAATATATAAGCATAACACAATATACCGACGAAAATAGTAAGAATTAAGCGTAAAATATTTTTAAAGGATAATATCGACTTTAATTTTATCACCTTGAACCTTAAATTACATTTTCCCTGCTGATATAATATTTTTTTAATCTATATAAAACAACCGGTTATGATTTTTTTATCTCAATTTGTTTAAAAGCTTATTCTATCCTCTAAAGGACTAAAAGGCTGAGCCGGTTTTAACAATTCCGGCGTTAATATAAATTTAGTTTTTTTCTCGATATTCGATAAAAAAGGTAAATGTAAGCTATGGGACTGCTCTATCACTGCATACTTATCCCATTCTGGATATTGCCTATTTAGATTTCCTATAGGATCAGCGGGACCGTAAACCTCTATACTACCGAATTTATATTTTTTTAAAGGATATAATTCATTATCATAAAATGAACTCTTCGGATACTTATTTCGAGCCGCTAAATTAGTATATATAAATTTGTTTTGTTCTTTATGAAAAATGAAAATATCTAAACAAGCTTTTTTGCATATATTATAAGCTCTCTCATAGGAAACAGTATAACCGAGTTGCTCAAATTGCGGTAATATTTGTTGCAGAAATATTTCGTCTTCATGCATAATACCGATATCTAAATCATCGTCAAAAGGAATTATGCCTTGATGTCTAACGGCTCCAAGCAGAGTGCCGCCGTCTATCCAATAGTTAATATTATTCTTACCAAGTAGCTCATGAGTGTCTTTCATTAACTGATAAAGGGCAATAGCTTTTTTCTCACTAATCCTGTATTTTTTTACTTGTTCATCACTTAAGGTGACATATCGCCAGTCATGTTCTAATATATAAGCATAAAAAAATATCCCGGCAAATATAATTAATATTAAACCTATAATATTTTTAAAGAATAATATTGACTTTAATTTTATCATCTTTCATCTCAAATTGTATTTCTTCTGCCGATGTGACGTTTTTTAAATCTTCTGCTAATTCTGCAGATAATACTATGCCGCTAACTTCAAGCAATTTTATTGGAGCTTTTATAGATAGATTCTTCTCAGCTTTGAATTTTCTGACGATATCTAGTATTTCAAGCAGCCCTTCTGCTCTTTTTGCATCGATTTCATAATTTAAGTCACTGTAATTAACCCAGCTACCTTTAACATGAATGGAATTTTTACTATATAATATTTGGTATAATTCTTCGGTAATATGTGGCATGAAAGGTGCAAATAGTTTCAGTAACGTTTGCATAACATGATATAAAGTTAATATGCTACTATATTGTCCTTGTGGATTTTTGTTTTCCTCATCATAGCTTCTTGTTTTGCTTATTTCTAAATAATTATCACAAAATACCACCCAAAAAAATTTTTCCGTCAGATGCATAGCATTTGCATATTCGTAGTTTTGTAACTCATTTGTAGTTAGCTTAACTAATTCCACTAGCTTATTAACCATCCACTTATCAAACTCGTTAGTGATTTTTTCTTTAATATCGAGCAAACTCGCTTTTTTATCTTCACCTTTCAGTTTATCAAAATGTATAGAAACAAATTTAGCGGCATTCCATAGCTTGTTAACAAGCCTTTTGCCGTTTTTCATAACGTCTTCAGAATAGGCGGTATCAGCACCTAGCTTTGAATTTGCCGACCAATAACGTATCACATCGGAACCATATTGTTCTAGCAGTTTTTCAGGAACTAAAACATTGCCCTTAGATTTTGACATTTTACTTCGATCTTCAGTTAAACACCAACCGCTTACCATGATGTTTTCCCACGGTAAAGTATTTTGGTGTAAATGAGCTTTTAAAATAGTATAGAACGCCCAAGTTCTGATAATTTCATGTGCTTGAGGTCTTAAATCCATCGGAAATAATTTATCGTGCCTATCTTTATTAACAGCGGAATCGTCAGAAATCCCATGAGTAGAAAGTTGAGGCGAAACGGAACTTGTTGCCCAAGTATCCATTACGTCATAATCAGGTTCTACTTCCTCTTTACTATAACCCATAGGTAAATCTTTTAACGGATCGATAGGTAGCTGCGTAACATCGGCATATAAGATTTTTCCTTCCTCACCTACTCTTTTAGAGTACCAAACAGGGAAAGGCACACCAAAATAACGCTGCCTACTTATACACCAATCCCAACTAATGGCATTAATCCAATTCTCTAAACGAATCTTCATATTTTTAGGATGCCAATTTAACTCATTTGCTCTTTTAAGCAATTCTTCTTTATGTGATATAGTTTTAACGAACCATTGCGGTACAGTTAGTATCTCAAGAGGAGCACCTGACCTCTCGGCACATTTAACGGTATGAGTGATGTCTTCTTGTTTAATAAGCAACTCTTGTTCTTTTAAAATATCTATTATTTTTGTTCGAGCTTCTTTAATTTTCAATCCATCTATAGAAGTTTCATGTTGGAAGTCTATTGTACCTTTTTTAGTGATAATAGTTTTTAAAGGTAGATTATGCGTCTTCCACCAAGTAATATCCGTTTGATCACCAAACGTACAGCACATTACCAGCCCCGTACCTTTATCTTGTTGTACTAAAGGGTCAGCAAGCAGTGGAACTTTCTCATTAAAAAGTGGGGTTATAGCTGATTTACCTGCTAGATGCTTATAACGTCCATCGTCAGGGTGATAAAATACGGCTACGCAAGCCGGTAATAACTCAGGTCTGGTAGTGGCTATAGTAAGCGGGTCTCCTTGTTCGGTTTTAAACGTAATATAATTCATGAAAGAGGTTTTTTCCTTATCCTCAATATCGGCTTGGGCAAGAGCTGTACCATCTACCGTATCCCATAAAATCGGTTGATTAGCACGATAAATTTCCTCTTTTTGTACTAAATCAAGAAAAGACATTTGTGATATTTTTCGTGATAACGGACTAATAGTTTGGTACTCTAAACTCCAATCAACCGATAAAGCTATTTGGTTAAATAGACTTCTAAACTTTTCTTCTTCACGTTCTACTACCTCTTCGCAAATTTTTATAAATTCAGATCGATCCATATTATAAGCTTTGATCTGTTTCTGCTTTTCAACAAGTCTCTCGGTCGGTAGCCCGTTATCGTCAAAACCCATAGGATAAAAGATGTTTTTACTCATCATACGCTGAAAACGTACAATAAAGTCGGTTTGCGTATAGCTATAAACATGACCAATATGTAACTGTCCTGAAACTGTCGGAGGCGGAGTATCGATTACATAGGTTTCTTCTTTTGCAACGTTTGGATTATAAGCATAAATTTGTTTCTCTTGCCAAATTTGCTGCCACTTTTTTTCATTTTCGGTAAAATTATAATTTTTTGGAAATTCTTTCATAGATTTTGTAGTTGATTCAAGAATATTATTATAAAGGTTATATGTGATTATGACAATAGATGCTTTTCTTTGGAAGGATATGGATATTTAGGATTTGTGCAAGTGGTGCTTGCATGATTAATTACTTATTTACAATTGAGCGAACAAAAGTTTCTTGAAGACCTGTAATTTTGGCAATAACAGGAATTTTAAAGCCCTGACTGAACATTTCCTTCGCTATAATTACTGCCTTATTATGTTCGTCCTCAGCTTTGCCTATCTCAATACCCTGTCCCCTTCCTTCATCTCTATATGTATCAGCGATAGTTTTCATAATAGTATCCTTATCTTGCGGTAATAGATGTGTATCCAATACTTCTACTAATTCCGGTTGTTTTTGTTTTGATAATTTTGCGTCATAAGAACAATCTTAGGTAAATATAA
Source organism: Rickettsia aeschlimannii (assembly GCF_047973405.1). Classification (NCBI taxonomy): domain Bacteria; kingdom Pseudomonadati; phylum Pseudomonadota; class Alphaproteobacteria; order Rickettsiales; family Rickettsiaceae; genus Rickettsia; species Rickettsia aeschlimannii. Next base: position 27,404 of record NZ_JBFQGO010000005.1, on the reverse strand, counting down.
CCTTTTTCTTTATCCAATATGTATAATATGCTTAAATTCTGTTAAAAACTTCTCCCATAGTTTTATCATATCCTGCATATGGATATGCTGCATCATATATTCTAGCATACCTAAATGTTTTTTCTTGACGATTTCATCATCTGTCATAGCTTGCAAATCTACTAATTGATAATCTTCCGCCATTAATTTCTTTGCCATCACACTATCAGTAAATAAACTCCACAGATTTCTTGGAGCATTATAAATTTACCGTTGTAAATAACTAAATTATAAACTAGCAGTAATTTATCCTTTCCTTGCTTATGTCTTTCACATAATATATAGTGTATAACTGCAAAGTCGTCCAATAATCAATTGTTGATTGGGCCTCTACTAATACATAAATAAATGCTTCTTCTTTATTATTGGTGCTAATTTTATATGTTATATTACTATATTTCTTATTTGAAGATTCCTCAATGTAGCTTTCTTGCTCTACCGTTATTTTTGATAAATCTACTAAACTCTTAAAATCATCGGGTAAATAATATTCCAAAAATTCTTATGCTGCTAACGGGTCGTTCATTATTATTTTTACTATATGTTTTAATTTTTTAGCCATAAAAATCTAGTAGCTTTATTTCGTGGCGTATTTTATCTTAAATTATCTATAATATCCATATTTATTTAAATTTAAAGTTTAATATGATAATTTTAGACAAACTTTTACTTACTTTAAAATTAATGCGTGCAGATAAGCTGGTAGCTTATTTGCTGGTTTTTTTTCCTGCTTTATTTGGGTTACTGCTTGCAAACCCTTCAAGAATGGAGTTAATACATTTATTACCGTTATTTATTTTAGGTAGTATAACAGCTAGAAGTAGCGGGTGTATTATTAACGATATATATGATAGAAAATTTGATAAGCATGTCGCAAGGACTAAGGAGCGACCTTTAGCTAGCAAGGCTTTATCTGTTTCTTATGCTATTTTGATACTCTTTATTCTTAGCGTTATCTCACTTTGTATTTTGCTACTTTTAAACAAAACAGCCATATATACAGGTTTTTTTGCGGTAATAATGATTAGCCTATACCCGTTAATGAAACGTATTACTTATTTCCCGCAAATCTTTTTGGGATTTACCTTTAAGATAGGGACCTTAATAGCTTATGCAGCAGTTCAGGATACACTTGATATAGCAGCGATTATTATGTATTTAGCATGCTGTTTTTGGGCCATCGGTTATGATACGATTTACGGATATATGGATATAAAAGATGATAAGAAAATAGGAGTGAAATCGTTAAGTATATATTTAGAGAACAAGCATTCTAAGCTTTGGCTTTATATATGTTATATAGGTTTTATATTGTTATTTATTCTAGCAACAAAAATGGCTAACCATAATATCGACTATTTACCTATTTTAGCTGCTTTAATTTTACTGATATTGCAAGTAGCAACTCTTGATATTGAAAATCCTGCCAATTGTATGACAAGATTCAGAGCTAATAATTATATCGGATTAGTTTTGAGTATGGTGTTTTATTAAATTCTTTTCCTAATAACAGTCTTGTTAGGGATTAGATAATGTTCTTGATGTCATTCGTGCTTTCGCAGGAATGACATTGACCTTTGCAACAACTCCTCTAACAGCCCATAAAGTTACCATCGATATTGCGGTTATATAAATCGCAATTGATAAAGAGTTGCCGGTTACATACCATAGCATTAGGCAGATTGACGGAGTAAGATGTCCGATTAATGAAGCACCTATACTACTGCCGATACCAACTAACATATATTTATCGGTATTTTTAAATAAATCATTTAGCCAGCAGTTCAAAGGTGCCAAGAACCCGACACCGAGTATTATAATCCAAATACGTACAAAATTAACATACCATATAGATGAATTATTCAAGTAGAGCCATAAAGGAATTATGCTTAAACTCATTAAAATAAGAGTACCGTTTAGTATTTTAAGGTAATGTAGCTTTTTTGTTAGATGCCCTATTATCGGAATCATAATCATATCAAAAATCAGAAACTCAGTATTAAATTTTATCATTATTTCGAGTGATATATCAGTGATAAGTGGAATAAAACTATTCATAAAGACGAAAGGCACTATATAAGTCATATATGAGAAACCTATGGCAAAACTAATGCGTAAGATACTTAGTTTACAGTTCCAAATTGTAGTTAAGTCTTGTAATAGTGATGATACTACGTCATTGCGAGGAGAGGACCTGGGTGTCATACCGTGGCTTGACCACAGTATCCAAAAATTACGTAAAGTAATTTTATCTTTTTTATTGGATCCCGCGGTCAAGCTGTGGGATGACAATGAGGGTTTTACTACAATATCCTCGCTCTTTCTTAAAAAATAACCTATCAGTGCTGTAAGCCCGCCAAATATGAAACATAAACGCCAATATGTATTGTACTCTACATTTAAAACTATAGTACTGATAAATGAAGCAAGAATAATACCGACCATAGTAGATGTTTGATAAAGGTAAGAAGCTTTAAACGCTTTTTTTTCTTCTTTATTCTCTAAAATAAATAATTTAGCAATGGCACATTCACCCTCGGAATATACTCCTTGCAACGTTCTAAGTAACACTAATAATAGCGGTGCAAGCCAGCCTATTTGAGCATGTGAAGGTATTAAACCGATTAGGCTAGTTGTTAAAGCAACGCCGATTAAAGAGTAAGATAAAGCAAAAACACCGCCGTATTTTTTAGCAATTACGCCAAAAAAATAAGAGCCTATGGGACGTGTCAATAAAGACGTAGCAAGAACACTATAGGTAAGTATTAAAGCAACGACTTTATCATGATTCGGAAAAAAAATACCAGCAAGTAGCGGAGCAAGAAACCCATAAAGTGCAGTATCGAAATGATCCATCGCATTACCGATTAGGATCGAAAAATCCCTTTTACTTAATGAATTATTCATATATTAATAATTTAAAATTTATAATGGATTATACTCAATGAACTTGGAACATTGGTGACAATGTCTTTGTAAGTCCTCGGATGCTGAACGTTTAATATACGCTCCGCTCCTCGGCTTACAGACCGATTACTCTTTCCCAAGTTGATCTTCGTATAACAGCTCTTCATTTTGTAGGAGTATATAAGTATGTAATCTTCCTTGTAAATATTTTTTTAAGAGATATGATTATAAAGTTATAGCTTAAAGTAATTGTAATGAATGAATAATTTGAAACAAGGAAAGTTTATTACATTTGAGGGAGGGGAAGGGATAGGCAAATCTACTCAATCTCAAATGCTCTATGAATATTTACAATCTCAAAATACTTCCGTTATTTTAACTCGTGAAGTTGGTGGTACTATTGTAGCCGAAAAAATGCGTGAAATTCTAGTACATGAAGAATTACTACCCATGTCCGAGCTATTACAAGCTATAGCAGCACGTTATGATCATATGGCACGGAAGATTATACCAGCTCTACAAGAGGGACATATTGTAATATGTGATAGGTTTATTGACTCAACTGCATGTTATCAAGGATTAGAGCTAGAAAACGGTATAGATTTAGTTTATAATCTGCACAAAACTTTAATGCCTTCTCTTATGCCTGATATTACGTTTTTTATTGACGTAGAGCCAGATACTGCTATTAAGAGAGTCAATTCACGAAATATGAGCAATAAATTTGACATAAGAGGTATAGATTTTTATAAAAAAATCTATGATTGCTTTAAAGAATTAAGTAATAGATTTCCTGAGAGAATAAAAACAATTAAAGCTTCAGATTTAAGTCCACTTGAGGTACATGAGTTAATAAAAAAGCATTTATGAACAATACTTACTACATTACTACCCCTATATATTACGTTAACGATGTTCCCCATATCGGTCATGCTTATACTAGCGTTGCAAGTGACGTAATCGCTCGTTTCATGCGACTTCGAGGTTTCGATGTAATGTTTTTAACAGGTACTGACGAACATGGGCAAAAAGTAGAAAAAGCAGCTATTAATAAAAATATTGACCCACAAAAATTTACCGATCAAACATCCGAGAGTTTTCGTCATCTGATGACTGCTATGCATATTTCCAATGATGATTTTATCAGAACAACGGAACACAGGCATAAAGAAGCTGTAGCTGTTTTTTGGCAGAAATTACTAGATAATGGCACTATTTATGAAGGTTTTTATGAAGGGTGGTATGCAGTGCGAGATGAGGCTTTTTTTGATGAGTCGGAACTTACGAGTGACGGTTTAACACCGACGGGTGCTCCAGTTGAATGGGTTAAAGAGCCTAGCTATTTCTTTAATCTTTCAAAATGGCAGGATAAATTGCTTGAGTTTTATGAAGCAAACCCTGATTTTATCAGACCTATATCAAGGCGTAACGAAGTAATTAGCTTTGTTAAATCTGGTTTAAAAGATTTATCGGTATCGCGTACTACTTTTAACTGGGGAATAAAAGTGTCAAATAATGAAAAACATGTAATTTATGTTTGGCTTGATGCACTAGCTAATTATATTTCAGCACTCGGTTATCCTGATGAACAAAGTAATTACGGTAAGTTTTGGCCGGCTGATTTACATGTAGTCGGTAAAGATATCTTGCGTTTTCATGCCGTCTATTGGCCTGCTTTCTTAATGGCTGCAGAAGTTCCGCTGCCGAAAACAATTATGGCTCATGGTTGGTGGACGAATGAGAGGCAGAAAATCTCTAAATCTCTTGGTAATACCATTGATCCGATTAAGTTAATTGATGAATTCGGTGTTGATCAAGTTAGGTATTTTCTGATGCGTGAAGTAACTTTTGGTACGGACGGCAATTTTGCTCGTAGTAATTTAATTACCCGTATTAATAGCGAGTTGTCAAACAAAATAGGTAATTTATTACAGCGTACTACATCTTTTGTTTATAAGAATAATGACGCCAAAGTGCCTTTGCTTACGCAAGGTGTTATAGATAAAATATATGAGCTACCGATTTTAAAAACCGCAAGTAAATTTGTCGAGCAGAATATTTTATTGATGGACAAAACAGAGATTAATAAAATTCTTGAAAATATTATTAATTTGGCCGAAGAGGCAAATATCTATATTGATAGCGAAGCACCCTGGAATTTGAAAAAAACCGATCCAGATAAAACGTTAGAAGTGTTATACGCTTTACTAGAAGTTTTACGCTATATTGCGATAATGCTTCTGCCTTTTATACCGAGTTCAGCAAATAAAATGCTTGATCAGTTAGGGGTAAATAAAGAAGAACGTCTATTTAAGCATTTAATACGTGATTATACTTTAACAGCGGGTAGCAATATTTTAGAACCTACCATAATATTTCCAAAATTTGAATAGTGTGTCATACCGTGGCGAGACCGCAGTATGACACACCTACTAAGAGTATAATATGTTAATAGATTCACATTGTCATCTTAATTTACGTAGTAACTTATCATCCCGCGATGCGATAGCTGGATCTAGTGAGGGTATTAAAATAACTAATATTAGTTGTTTTCTAGATACCTTAGTCAAGCCATGGTATGACGCAGTGCTTTTAGATTCTGTTATTCAAAGAGCATTAGAAAATAATGTACAGTATATGCAAACTATCTGCACTAAAATTGAAGATTTACCTGTTATTTTAGAGATAGCTGAAAAATATGAAAATGTTTTTGCGAGTGTTGGGGTGCATCCGTGTGAAGTGAATTCTTTTATTAGTCATTGCGAAGCACTGCAAGTGCTGTGGCAATCTCAGGAAGCTTGGACAAGATTGCTACGTCAAGACTACGTCTTTCCGAACTCAGATGCTGAGGCAATTATTATGCTAACCCAGCATCCGAAAATTATCGGAATCGGTGAAACGGGGCTTGATTATTATCATCAGCCTTACGATCAAAAATTACAAAAAGATTCGTTTGTAGCACATATACATGCGGCGTCTAGTACACGCCTGCCTGTTATTGTTCATACAAGAGAAGCAGACGAAGATACTATTGACATTTTAACCTCAGAAATGCGTAACAGCAAATTTCCAGGTTTAATACATTGCTTTACCTCTTCAAAAAATCTAGCGGCAAAAATGCTAGATATCGGTTTATATATTTCAATGTCAGGGATTATAACTTTCAAGAATGCTACTGATTTACAAGAAATAGTCAAATATATACCGCTTGATAGGTTATTAATAGAAACCGACACTCCTTACTTAGCTCCTACGCCTATGCGAGGCAAACAAAACGAACCGGCATTTGTTAGGTATGTCGCTGAAAAAGTTGCCGAACTCAAAAATATAACATCAAAAGAAGTAGCAAATGTTACTACTCATAACTTCAAAACATTATTTTCTAAATTTGAAAAATATATAAATAATACTTTATAAAAACATCAAGTTTGATAGTTTAAAGTTGAAATTTTTAAAATAATATGTATATTTTATAGTAATTGGTTTTTTAAAAGCACATGAAGATCAGAAATTTACCTCTTATGGCATAGCTGAATGACTTGTAGAAAATTACATTGACGAAGCAAGACTCAAAGCAAATGCAAGTACAAATAAGAGATTGTTAGAAGCAAAGACTCAAGAAGAAAAAGATAAGGAGATTATAGGAATTGATGCAGGTGAAATTAGCAGTAGTAAGCTTTCTACTGAACTAAGACAAGAACCTAATATTAGAATAGAGCTAAAACCTAAGCTAAAGTTTTATTATTCGCAAAACCCTGATTACTATGTCAATAATGAACAAGCCACAGAATCTGAAATAAATGCAAATAAAGAAGATAAAATAACCGCAGTGCAAGTATGTGATGCACTTACATTATATCTTCAAAACAAATTGAAGATTCATAATATACCTATTAAGCATAATTTTTCTTCAAATAAACAAGCAACTAAAGGTAATAATAAATGGTTACACCCAGATTGGGTAGGTATGGAAGTTCTTAATGAAAAGTGGAGTTCACTAATTAAAGATTGTGCTAAATATTATGCAGGAAAACAAGCAAGGCTTTGGTCTTTTGAAGCAAAAAAAATTATCAATCGTAGTAATTTACGAGAATCTTTTTTTTAGGCTTTATCAAATTCCTCATGGGCACATTATGGTTATTTAGTTGCTGCTGATTTAATTGAAAGTAGATAAAATGATACTAGGCATGAACTTGAAATGCTTGTACTGTACTAGGCATGGTATAGGATTTATTTTAGTAGATATAGAAAATCCTGAAGATAGTAAAATATCAATTCCTGCTAGAGAAAGACCGGAAATAGATTGGAATATGGCTAATAGGTTAGCAGAAGAGAATAAAGATTTTGAAAATTATATAAATAATATTGATACATTCTATAAAAAACAGAAAGTAAATGAATAGTACTTGGTTTAATATTAATGACCACGTAAATAAAATTCCTAAGCAAAATAAGAAGAAAAAATAAACATATTTAACCAGTATTATCACGCATTTATAAAAAAAAATTTAAATCGTGAATCCTAAAATTAATGTACTGAGTTTTAGTGTTAAACTAAATTTATATTAATTATTTTTAAATTTGTGGATAAATTATGATTAACTGTGATTTAAGTACTAAGTTATACATATATATATTAGAGGGGCTTAGAGCACAAATTGCTCCAATGCATTTAGGTATAAACATTCTAAAAGAAGCATATGAACATGAGTCGTTAGAAGATAACGGTTTTGCAAGAATTATTCATGCTTATTTAACGCTTTGTGAACGCATGACTAGAAAATATGAAAAACCCGAATTTAATATCCTTGAAGCAATTATTGATGATAAAACCTATAACATTAATGAAAAAGTTATACTAAAAAAGTCTTTTTGTGAACTAAGGCATTTTCAGAAAAAAAAAGAATTACCTCAATTATTAATAGTAGCACCCATGGCGGGACATCACGCTACTTTCAGTCGCTCGTAATGACGGGGTGGTATCCACGCAACAATGCCTTGTTGGAATGATATCGTAGCCATACAACAAGATCATAATTAGAGGAGAAGTGTGGTAATCTAATATTCAACTCTTATTAGTTTTTTGAATTTCTTGTTGTTGCTGTTGTTTGTATTCTTCCGCTTTTTCTTCTATGTAATTAAAAAAGAAATAAGTAAAAGTTAAAAAACCGGCCAAAATAATACCAAATGTTATTAGTATTGCTTTAAGTTGCTTTCGTGAGTCTTCTGCTTTTAACCTTTTCTCTTCTTCATCTATGTCTTCATCATTTTTGACTTCAGATGTTGTTATTTGTTCTTCTGTAGTATTTTCCATGTTGTAACTCAACTAAAATGAACCGCTTTATTACTAAGTTGTTCCTATAACTTACAGATTTTTGAAGTTTATAAGATTAGCTATATTTGAATGATGAGGTTTAAACTCATAAAAATAGGATATATAAGCAATAACGCTATGTCAATAGTCTTGAATATTAGCTGTGTTCAAACCAAGGTTATACATATTATTATAATTTGAGTCTTCTAACATTGAAGTATTTAAAATATCGGAGTAAGCAGCTGATAATATAGCATCATCAAAAGTGATATTAGGCTGTCCTATATAGTCTTGAATAAAATTGTTAACAGTAGATTCAAAGCTTGTATATTTTTAGGATATGAATAAATAAGCTGTGTACATTCTGTATTTCCTAATTTACTTCCAATCAATATTAATAACATAGAGTTATATTCATCTTGGGGGTTACGATTAATTATTTCGTAAGTTTTAGCAAGAATATAACAAGCTTCGTTATTGCCCTTCATAGTTTCTAATTTTATTTCTTCAGAAGATAAAATCTTATTTAGAAAAGCTTTTTCATATATTTCATAATTCGGTGATGAATCAGATTTTCCGTTAAAAAGAGCAGTAAATAGGATTTTAGCTTTCTCTAGATCATTCATTTTTTGCTCTATTATATTCCGGTGTTTTACCTGTAATAAGGAATGCCAAGTACCAAGATCGTTCCAAGCAAAATCGGCTTTTATCATGACCATTCCCGAAATATATGCCATTATGGCATTGTCTATAGAAATTGCTGCAATTTCATTATAAGCCTCATTGTCTATTGCCAAACTATTCTCATTTTTTACGGCAGTATTAAATGCTTTTTCTGCAATACAGAATAAATCAGGTTGAAGGTTCATTGCTAAGTTTAAGAAGAAGTTAACATCGTATACACAAATTCCTGAATTCCAAAAATATTCATTACTTTGAAAATGTTTGTTTGCTTGCTCTAATATAGGTTTTTCAATGAAATGATCAACTAGATAAACATTTTCTGCAATTGATAATCCTGTGTTTATATAGCAATAGAATACCTATAGTGCAAATGCTGAATTCATTAACATAATGTAAAGCTTTATTTATAGTATTAAGATAATTTATATCATCCGCTATATGATGGTCTGAAGGTAGTAACACTACAATATCAAATCCTTGTGCTTTAGCCGATAATGCCGTAATAATGGCACAAACGGCAGTATTTTTTTTTGTAAAGGCTCGGTAATTAATGCTATTTCTACATCTATTCTTGCTGTTTGTTCTTTAGTGATTGCTTCATATTTGGGGGAAGTAATTATTTCGGTTTAATGTTTGCTGAAGTAAAGTTAGATCACTTAATATTTTTTTAGACTGTTTCGGTTTATCCTTAGATGACAAAGGCCATAGTCTTTTACCGTTTTACCTCCTGCCATAATCACCGGCTTTATTAGACTCCTTGCATAACCTCCTTCTAAAGGTAATTTGTATACCTTTGATACTTCAAGATTTGGTACGTTAAATTTCGGGATTTGTCTGTGCTCACGTATTTTTATACGCTGTGTAGGCTCACCACTTATTTGACTTCCAACTTTTGAAGCATCTGCGATATACGTCGATCCAATACTCGCATTCTCACGTACCTTTTTGTACACTGCAGTGCTGTGTTTCGTGTCTCCTTCAAACTCCTCTTTATAAGATATGTTATGCAAGTAGTCTACCTTCATATATTTTACAACTATTAATTAAATAAATAATAAAGAGCTTTATCTTTATAAATAGTTTTAAAAAATATGTCAAGTGAATTAACTATATTGGCAAGTTTTACAATAAAAAGTACTTCTGCCTGAATGTTTTGTCTTGATAATAGTGCTAGAGCAGCTTAAACAACTTTGTCCCTCTCTACCGTAAACCATAAGTTGCTGAGTAAAATAACCAGGTTTGTTATCGCCGTTTACAAAATCTTTAAGAGTAGTACCGCCGGCAGTTATAGCTTTAGTTAACACATCTCTAATCGATTTAATTAAATTTTCTATTTCATCATCCCTTAAATCACTACCTGATTTATCCGGATGAATTCTAGCTAAATGAAGACTTTCGGAAGCATAGATATTACCGACTCCGACTATAACTCTATTATCCATAATCAAGTTTTTTATCGGTATTTTTTTAGTTTGTAGCTTATCTTTTAGATATTCTAACGTCAATAAATCAGAAAAAGGCTCTATGCCTAAATCATTAAAAAATTCTTTTTCTAAGAGATCAGTCTTAAAACTATAAATCATACCGAATAGTCTAGTATCGTTGAAAATTAACTTTTCGCCATTACTTAAATCAAAAATCACATGATCGTGTTTTTGAGTTTTATAATTAGCAGATTGCAGAGTAAACCTACCGCTCATGCCTAGATGAACTATTAAAGAGTAATCATTATTAAAATCTATAATTAAATATTTTGCACGACGCCTAACATCCAGTATATTAGTATTTAAGATTTCTGTAGCTAAAAGCGGGGATAGCTTATAACGTAAATTATCTCTTTTTAACTCTACATTTTCTATAATAAGCCCGATTAGCTTATCTTTTAGAGAGTTTTTAAGAGTTTCTACTTCAGGAAGTTCCGGCATTTGATACTAACATTTATAATAAAAAACTATGAACCAAACAAATTTTGGCCTTAAAAAAGTAGACTACACTAAAAAACAAGGTTTAGTAAATAACATTTTTTCTAATGTTGCTGATAAGTATGATTTAATGAATGACTTAATGAGTTTGGGATTACATCGCTTATGGAAAGATGAATTTATTAGGCAAATTCCAAATCTTAACTCTCATATATTAGATGTTGCTAGCGGTAGCGGTGATATTGCTTTAAAACTTGCTAAAAAAGCAAGAGATAGAGTTAATAATATCTCTTTAACTTTAAGTGATATTAATGAAGAAATGTTAAAGCAAGCTAAGAAAAAAGCAATAGATCTGAATTTATTTCAAAATCTTAAATTTACTGTAGCAAGTGCTGAAGAACTACCGTTCCCAGATGATAGTTTTGATTATTATACTATAGCATTCGGTATTAGAAACGTACCTGATATAAATAAGGCTTTAAAGGAAGCATGTAGGGTTTTAAAGCCAATGGGCAAGTTTATATGTCTTGAGTTTTCAAAAGTAAAGGAAGGGTATATAAAAGATTTCTATAAATTCTACTCATTTAATATTATACCGAGTATTGGTCAAATGATAGCGGGTAATAAAGAGGCATATGAATATTTGGTCGAAAGTATAGATTTATTCCCCTCACAAGACGAGTTTAGAATAATGATTAAAGACGCCGGTTTTGAGGAAGTTAGTTATAAAAATCTAAGTGGCGGAATAATTGCTATCCACAGTGCTTATACTCGATGAACTGCAAAAATTGGCTACGTCGTTCTACAAGATCTGCGGTACTCACGTATTAAGTATACGCTCTGATCCTCGACTTGTGAACTCCTTGCTCTTTTTGAAGTTGATCTTCGTATACTACTCTTTATTTTACTTCGGAGTATATAATAGATGATAAGTAATTTTTTTAATTTAATACGTATTTTTCGTATCATCAGTAAAAAGCAAATCTTAATTGATTCAAGAAGCCTTAAGTATTTCAGGTTTATTGCTTATATATTAGCCTTATTTTTTGCTCCGGTCTCGTTAATAAAAAAATCACGGGAAGATTACGGTAAACGCTTAATAGATTGTTTAAGTGATCTTGGACCTATTTATATAAAATTCGGACAAACTCTTTCGACAAGAGCCGATTTAGTAGGAGCAGAGATAGCAGGTTATTTAAGGTTACTGCAAGATAAGCTACCTCCGTTTGATGGTGGGGTGGCTAGAAGGTTGATAACATCATTGCGAGGAGACATTTATGTCGACGAAGCAATCTTAGCAAGCAAACAAAAGATTGCCACGCAGTCTACGACTGTGAGCCATGATGCCCTCCCTTTCCTATATTTCGACGATACCCCCATCGCTGCCGCATCAATTTCGCAGGTACATAAAGCACAACTTATAACCGGTGAATATGTTGCGGTAAAAATTTTGCGTCCGGGTATTCATAAAAAATATAACAGAGATATTAAGCTGCTATATTTTCTTGCAAAAATTATCTCAAAATTTTCTAAAGCAAAAAGGCTAAAACCGATTAAAATAGTCGATAAATTTCATGAAACTATGAAATTTGAGCTTGATTTACGTTTAGAGGCGGCGGCAGCTTCTGAGCTTACGGATAATATGCGAAATGATATTAACGTGATAATCCCTAAAATATATTGGGATTTAACATCAGAAAATATACTAACCACCGAGTGGTTAGACGGCACTTCTATATATGATACTTTGCTACTAAAGGAAATGGGGTTAGAGCCTGCAAAAATATCTCAGGATTTTGCCGTAATGTTTTTCAATCAAGCCTATAGAGACGGATTTTTTCATGCTGATTTACATGCAGGGAATATTTTAGTGAATAAGCAAGGTAAGATAATTTTACTTGATTTCGGTATTATGGGCAGACTTAAAGAAAAAGATCGTTTAGCCGTTGCCGAAAGTCTATTTGGCTTTTTAAGGCGTGATTATAAATTAGTTGCTAAAGTACATTTAAGAGCCGGCTACATCCCACCAAATACCGATTTAGATTTATTTGCTCAAAGTTGTAGAGCAGTTACCGAGCCTATAGTAGGGACACCCATAAAAAATATTTCTATAGGTAAGCTGCTTGCACATTTATTTAAAATCACAGAAGATTTCGGCATGGAAGTACAACCGGAGTTGTTGCTATTGCAAAAGACTTTAATAATGGTGGAAGGGATAGGCAGACAGTTAGACGGTAATGTTAATATGTGGCAGCTCGCCGAACCTTGGATTAAAAAATGGGCCGTGAAAAATCTAAGCCCTGAAGCGAAGTTGTTACGATTGGTAAAGCATGACCTAGATAGTCTAGACGATATTATTTGAAATATAAAAAATTATTAAGATTATAGCCTTATATTTTAAGAAATTTATTATTATGAAACAAAAAGATTTATTTATTAAATATCCTATTACTACTCCTTTTTTGGTTGATTGTAAAAATGATAAATTAGTATTTTCTTCAGATAAAGAACAAAAATATAAAAGAGACCTAAAAGAAACAATAGGAGAGGAAGAGTTTGAAAAATTAACGGCTTTAGATAAAATTGTTCAATGCCCCCGTAGAAAATATAGCTTTAGTAAGTATAGAAAAACATCTCGATAAACCACTGATAGTAGCGAAATTGTTTAATGATGTATAAATCGATATAGATCACGATAATAATAATATTAAACGATTTTGCATTTCTCAGAAATATATTTTATCAGTAATGTAGGGTGAATGCCGGCTGAAGTTTTAAAATGCGAGTATAATGTCGGTACTATACAGCAAAAATCTTTACCGAAAATCACGGAATTATGGCCTGACCCTTATTACTATTACAACTCAGAAAAATAAAGAGTATAACAACCAGGATATAGATCCTCAGGTAATGGAGAATATCGTTTTATTGTGTGGAGAGGTTAGTATGGATTTACCGGTAAATGAAAAATTATAGTAAAAAACCATTGCAAGATAACCATGACTTTTAAAATTAACAAAAATTAAAAAGTAAAATTTTATAAACCTTTAAATTATATAAAGGTATTTAAATATCTAAAAGCCAAGAACAAGAGCAGGAATCCATTGATAATATAAGGCAACAGCTTGATGAAGAATATAAAAACCTTTCGTGGGTTCAAGTTGGATATTTAGCTCTTGGAGCTGAAACAGGTAACAAAAAATATGATGAGTTAAATAAAAGATATTTAGATCTTAATAAAGATAATTTAGGTATAATAACAAAGTGTTATCCAAGCAGTCAGGAATGTTCTAGTGCATCGCAGTTTACCTGGGAGGCTTCTCAAGTTTGACCTAATCTTGCACTGGAGTTTAATAACCTCAGAAAAGCGAGAAGTGCTACTACTAGTGTAGGTTTTATTGAAGCTGGTTGCAAGATGATAGCAGATGCAGAATCGCTTATAAAAAAATGTGCTTCTGTTTTACATTCCGAAACTATATCCAATGGTTCAAAAGAAACTCTTTTACAGTTTAAAGTTATTCCATATCTTCTCACGCCTATTTTAAATAAGAGGCTTAGCAAAATAACAAAAAACTTTTAAACTTCCGAAACGGAAAAAATAAATGTATTAGACAAAATAAGTCCTAAATTTATCAGAGAATTATCTACACTAGGAGTAGATTTAATATCTAAAGCACTAGAAAGCGATTTAAACCCAAAAGTACAAGAAATATATAAGAATATTAAACAAAAAAACGTGTCATCTCAAGGTGCTATATTAAAAATATACATGACATTATTACTTCAGACAAGGTAAAACCCCTTCTTAATCACGATTTAGTACAATTTTAAAAAATCCTGATAATCAAAAGGGGTTAGTTCAAATTACGGAAAATATAATAAATAATAAAGCATAAAAAATCGCTAAACCTGAATTAATTGCAAATACAGTAGCACTACTTGTAAATTCTAGCGAAAAATTAATTGAAAGTACTCCTTCAGCTATAAAAGCTTATAGTCAGCTTAAAGAAAATCAACGTTGGACTAAAATTAACCTAAATATGGAAGGGTTTTAGATACTGAAACTAAAAAAGAGTTATTAAAAGGCAAAAAATCTCCAATAGTAGAGTTAGTTGAAAATGCCAAAAAAATTATTGATAATTTATCTCCTGTTTTAGAAAAAGAATTACCGCGATATTTAGATAGTAATAAATAGGATATATTAGATGTTTTAAAACATCCTAAAGTAACGGAAAGAATAGAATCACAAGGGAAAGATCGGGAGTTTATACATAAGGCATGAGATGCATCTACGCCTTTTTTAAAAGATGCTCTGCCGTCAATTACTAAACTTGCAAGCCTCGCTTTTTCCGATAGCGATAAAGTTGCTGATATAATACAAAAATTTCAGTTAATTAAGCCACTTCCAAAGGAAGAGAAATCAAAAGAAGAAAAGGTAAAAGAGGTAAAGGAATTGATTAGTCCTTTGATACAATTGTAGATGAGTTTTGAAATAAAATGCCTAAGGGTCAAAAATTAAGATTAGACGGTGAAAAATTAGTAAAGATAGCCGGTAAACAACATGCACCTGAATTAATTCAAATTGCCGATAAATTTAGTAAACATGAATACGGTAAAATTATATTGCTGGCGTTAAAATTATTATCAGATCCAAAAGTGCTAGGAGTAGTAGCAGAAACTATAGTTAATTTAGGAAAAAGTAAATTTAGTAAAGATAAAGAAGCGGTAGGACCGCATACAAGTAAGGTATTAGAAGAAAGACAAAGAGAGATAGGAAAATCCGGTAGAGGAGCCTAAGTCCTGTGCACTTTTAATAGAATAATCATATCATTAATCAAAAGTGCACAGGACCTAGAAACATCTTGCTATTATTTGATTAAAATTATATTGTAAATTCAAAGTGTCATTATGAAATTACAAGGATGATAGAAAGAAATTATTATTTAACACATATCACAGGTGCCCTTGAGATATTCCCTATTTGTGCCATTCTCGGTCCGAGGCAATGTGGTAAACTACTTTAGCTTACGCTTATATTAAACAGCTTAAAGAAGATGAAAAGAACTACTTTTTTGACCTTGAGGATCAGGCTCACTTAGATCAATTTAAGAATCTTAAAACAACTCTTGAGCCTTTAAACGGTTTTAATAGTAATTGATGAAATTCAAAGACAACCTGAAATTTTTCCTTATTTAAGAGTTCTTGCTGACTATTCAAACAAAAAATTTTTAATATTAGGTAGTGCTTCTGGAGAATTATTGCGACAATCTTCAGAATCATTAGCTGGCCGTATTGAATATACGGAGCTTACTCCGTTCAATTTAATAGAGATAAATGATTTTAGGGAGTTATAGTTAAGATGTGGTTTTCCTAAATCATATTTAGCAAAAAATTATGTCCAAAGTCTTAGATGGCGTAATAGCTACATCACTAGTTTTATCGAGCGTGATTTGTCTAGTTTAGGAATATCTCTTAATGCACGTGTCATGAGGCAGTTATGGATGATGCTTACTCATAATCATGGGCAATTATTAAATTATAGCGAGCTTGGAAGGTCGCTCGGTTTAACGGATGTGACTATCAAACATTATACTGAAATATTAGAGCAAACTTTTATGATTCGGTTATTAAAACCTTGGTATGAAAATATTTCAAAATGTCAAGTGAAAGCACCGAAAGTCTATATACGAGATAGCGGAATACTACATGCATTATTAGGGATTCATGAACATGATTGGTATGTTCATCCAAAACGCGGTCTTTCATTTGAAGGGTTTGTAATAGCGAAGTTAATACGTAAATTTAAAACGGATGCAGAGTATTTTTTTGGGGGTGAACGCAAACAGGAGCAGAATTAGATTTATTAATTATTAAGAATGGTAAGAAATACGGCTTTGAAGTAAAAAATGCTGATGCTCCTAGTATTACTAAATTAATGCATACCGTTCTTGCCGATTTGCAGTTAGAACATTTATATATTGTTACCGCCGGGAATATATGAAAAAACAGAAAAAATAAGTGTAGTTGGAATAGCGAACTTATCTAATTTACAGCTTGGTTAAAGTATATAAGTTACCATATTTCATTACCTTTAGTCTTATCATTACTTAATAATTCATGATGACAATTAGAATCAGTAATATTATCTAGTAATATATCTAATTCAGATTTTTCGGTGCTAATAACTAAACTGTTATTAATTAATTTTAAACTACACATACGGGTTTTTAGTTTTTACGTAAATGAATCTAATAGGAACGCCCGGCATGTTAAAAGCCTCACGCATATTGTTTACTAAATACCTAGTATAGCTATCGGTAATTTTTTCCGGATTATTGGAGAATAGCTTGAAAGTAGGGGGGCGGGTTTTTGTTTGAGTCATATATTTTACACGCACTCTTCTGCCACCTTTTTGTAAAGGCAGCGGATGTGCTTCCGTAGTAAAATTAAGCCATTCATTTAGTTTGCTAGTAGTTATTTTCTTATTCCAAATTTTATAAATTTTAAGACAAGTATCTAGCACTTGTTCAATATTTTGTTTATTTATTGCTGAAATGAATAGAACGGGGATACCTTTAACCTGAGGCAGATGAGTATTTATCTGATAATAAAATTCTTCCTGAAATGCTTCTTTTTCGGATTCTTTAACTAAATCCCATTTATTCACTACTATAACTATACTTCTTCCTTCATTTACCACATGGCTTGCAATATTTAAATCTTGCTGTTTTAAAGGAGCTAAAACATCAATCATTAAGATTACGGTATTAGCAAATTTAATACTGTTAATAGTATCCGATGCCGATAATTTTTCTAAAGACTCTGTAATAGTAGATTTCTTGCGGAGTCCTGCCGTATCAATTAATTTAATATGATTATTTTTATATTGCCAATCAATTTCAATTGATTCACGAGTAATGCCGGCTTCAGGACCGGTTAATAATCTTTCATCATTAATAAGAGCGTTTATAAAAGTAGATTTCCCGGCGTTAGGTCTGCCACTAACTACTATCTGCAAACAATCTCCTTTAATTGGATCGGCTATATTTGTCTCGATTGCTTCTTCTTCAGGTAACTTGGCAATAATTTCGTCATATAAATCAATTAAGCCGGTGCCATGCTCGGCAGAGATAGCCATCATACTATCAAACCCTAATTTGTAGTACTCTTTATCAAAATCAAAAGCTTTCTCGCATTTATTAATTACCAATATAGCAGGCTTATTATATTTTCTAATAAAACTACTAAGTAGCTTATCATCAGGTAATATTCCGCTTCTACCGTCAACCATAAAGCAAATTAAATCTGCCTCTAAAATTGCTTTAGTAGTCTGCTCTATTAACCTTTCTCCCATACTATTAGGATTCTCATCAAGTCCTGGGGTATCAATTAACAAAAATTCAAAAGAGCCGATTTTGCCGTCTGTATATTTTCTATCTCTAGTAACGCCTGGCAAATCGTGAACGATAGCTTTTTTACGTATGCTTAATCTATTGAAAAGCGTTGATTTGCCTACGTTCGGACGACCAACTAAAGTAATGATTTTCTTAGTCATTATTAATATATTATTATGGTTAAGAGAACTAATAATGCCCCGATAAAACCTACTATATTTGCTATTATAATAGGTGTATTTTTTATTAATATGCCGTATATAAGCCAACTACAAAGAGCAATAGCACTTATAGTAAAGGCGGGCATAGAAACAGAAGCCGAAGATTGGCAGGTGAAAATCTTATGAGCCTGTACATAAAACATAAAATTGCCGATTGTACCGACAATCGTCATATATTTTTCGTAAAATGTCATGAATTTTGGAAACATATATTTATTTTTAAAAAGTGGTCTATGTCATTCCCGCGAAAGCGGGAATCCATTAAAATCATATAAAAACTTGTTTTTATATGGTTATTTTATCAAATTATGTAACTTCTATATCAATATTAAAGCTATTTTTTGGGGCTCCCGCCTATGCGGGAATGACATACGGCATCCTAAGATAGCAATATCCCACACCACATTGACTATCCCTTAAAACTCGCAATTACCGGTATATGATCTGAAGGTTTTTCTTGAGTCCTTAAATTATAATCCATATAGCAATTTTCTAAATAGTCAATAGTATTATTACAACCAAGAATCATATCAATCCTCATACCTTTATTTTGTTCAAAACATCCGGCTCTATAATCCCACCATGAAAATTCTTGTTTACTCGGATGCATTAATCTGTACAAATCCTCAAATCCGGAATTTAGAATAGTGCGTAATTTTTTTTGTTCAACCTCAGTAAAACAAGTAGTTTCAGCCAGTAGCTTAGGTGAATATACATCTATATCGAACGGTGCAATATTGAAATCACCGCCTATGATAGTTTTTTCGTCAAAAGATTTTTTAGTTGATAGATAATTGATAAAATTATCATAAAATGCTAGTTTTGCTGCAAATTTATCGCTACCGACAAATGAACCGTTAGGAGCATAGAGCGAGATTATATTACAAAACCCTATAGGTAATGATAATTTTATTTCTAAGAATCTTGCTTGATCACTGCAGTAATTATTGGGAAAATCCTTAATTATTTCATCGGCAGGAAATTTTGAAATTATAGCAACGCCGTTATATGATTTTTGTCCGTGAACATAAGAATTATAAGGTAGATCGGATAATGCATCAAAAGGAAATTTTGTGGTTTCGCATTTTATTTCTTGCAATAATAAAATATCCGGATTTTCTTTAGATAAAAAATTACGCAATAAATTAAGTCTTGTTTTTATGGAATTAATATTCCAAGTAGCTATCTTCATGTTTGTTTTTCTATATCTTCTAATTTTTTATTACGGAATCGCCACTCAAGAAAACCAAAATGATAAACTAAGAGACTAGTAATAAATGCTCCAAAAATTACTATACTCATTGAATATTTTATTGTATGATAATTTGGATTACTACTGTACATATCTAATAATACGCTAAAAGCTATACCACATAATACGGTGATTTCAATACTAACTCCTCTTAGTATCCTCTTAGTTGAATTTTCTTTCATAATAAAATCTCATAATATTGCACTGCAATTAGCCGTAATGAAAGCAAAAAACGGTTCCCAAAAACTTAGAGGCTCAATTTTGTAAATAATAACCATTGCAACTCCTATAATTATAAAAGTTGCTTGTCCAAATGAATCGCAAATTGCTACTATAATGATTGTTCTCAATAATTATCTTCAGCAATCTGTTTATTATTATAATAGCTGAATAATTTAATAATTGTAAAACCGAGTAAAACTACTACAAATATATAATAGAAATAAGAAGGAGTAAAATAGAAGTTTAAATGTCCAGTATCATGTTTTACTATTAAATCTAGCCATTATACAGCTACTTAAACAGACGTAATACCGCAAATAAAAATGTACCAAATAAAGTACTATTTTTTCTGCTACTCAAAATAATTCCCGAAAAAGCAAAAGCAAGGCAACCAAGTAAGCCTATAACATGGCACCAACGAGAATCTATAGATTTAGGCAATAGAATATGATGTATGTATGTCTTAATAATTTTTTTATACTTGTTACTTGCAAGAAAATCATCTATAGCAAAATTAAATTGTTCAACTATATTTAAAGATATGGTTTTTTTGCTAAACATTAAATGTAGAGGAGTTTTAATATTTAAGGGAACTTCTAATATATTCCTGTCTATTGTTCTTCCTAAAATATTAACGGCACCGACAATTCGATCACTAATGAAACCGTCAATTTCTTTCTTGATTATCCAGTTTATCAATTCCATATTATTTTGATATATTCTAATTATATCTTGATTTTTCTCATTATATAAAAACTCTGTAAATTTAGGATCTCTGTATATAGTACCTTTCACCATTCCTAACTGAAGATTAAATAGACGTATTTGTGTTGTTAGTTCATTAACATTTTGGAAATTTAACTTTTTAGCAAGTGGTTCAATAATAAATAATGATAATTCTTTAAGACGATAAGGCTTTGAAAAATAAGCCTAGTTACTGCTCTCAGTAGTAGTATAAGTAGCTCCTGCTGTCATGTCGGCATTGCCACTTTGAATATCTAATTGATCTTGATACCAGCTACCTTGATTGTACTCAATATTGATACCTATTTTTGCAGCAATAGCGTTAATTAATTCTATATCCATACCGGAAATGGTAGTATGACCGTTTGAAGCAGCAATTAAGTATTGATAAGGCTCATTTACATACCATGCATTTATCAAAGTTTTTTTATCAGCTGTCCATTCGCATTCTAAAATTGCTTGTTGTTCGTTCGTGCCTATGCTTAAAGCACACAAATTTTTAGAAATGAGAAGTATAAAAATAAAAAGCTTTAAAATTTTCATGGTCTGTATTTTTTAGAATTAAAATATCATCCCGTAGCAATATTTTATCGTCATTGCAAGAAGAATTACGCAGTAATGCGACGAAGCAATCTCAGGAGCTTATCATTATTTCATGAGATTTTCACGCAGCCTACGGCTGCTTGCAATGACGATAAAAACCAAAGCCTCTAATCACGCACTACTTTAATTTCACCGTCAGAAAATTTAATATTAAAAATTTTTTCATTCGCAGCAGTAATTTTAGAAGATAAAAAATTACCAGTTTCTCCTTTAACTATAGCAAAACCTCGTTTTAATACGTTGTGATAATCAAGGCTTGCAAGTAACGTACTATTTAATTCTAATTTATACTCAAAGTTTTTCAAAGTATTATTTGCCGATTTTGATAGATAAGCTGTTTGATGTGTTAATTCTAATGTTTTGTAATTGATTATTTTAGCAGGGTTAACTCTTTCTTTAGAAAAAGATTTAATCTTTGTTTCTTGTAGTTCAATAAAGTGCGGTAAAGAATCTAGTAAATTAAAACCGGTTTCGTCCAGTAATTGCTGCCTATTATTTATATAGTGAGAGAGATATCTGTGTATTTTATCGTAATTTACTATATTTTGTTCGTGATATTTAATTAACCGGCTAGTATTATTCAATAATATTTTTTCATAAGATTGTAGCGTATTATTTAAAATAGATCGTACCGGTACGGCAAATTCTGCGGCAGCAGTCGGTGTTGGAGCTCTTTTATCGGCTGCTAAATCTATTAAAGTATAATCCACTTCATGACCTACTGCGGAAATAATAGGAATTTTTGAGTTATAAGCAGCACGTACTAATATCTCATCGTTAAATGACCAAAGATCTTCTATAGAACCGCCACCTCTAGCAACGATTATAACACGTGGTTTATTTACCTCTTCTAAATTGTTAAATCCTTCAATTGCTTCAGCAATTTCATTGCCGGAATTTTCGCCTTGTACGCTAACCGGCCATATTATTATCCGAGTCGGAAAACGTTCGCGAATACGATGAATAATATCTTTAATAACGGCACCTGTTATTGAAGTGATAACGCCTATTTTATCAGGTAAAAAGGGTATAGGAATACGTATTTTATTAAATAAGCCTTCTTTCTCGAGCCTTGCTTTACGCTCATTTAGAATTTGCAGCATAGCTCCAAGCCCTGCTGGTTGCAAATTATCTACCGATAATTGATAACGTGAATTACCTGCATAACTTGAGAGTTTACCGCTAATTACTACTTCCATGCCGTCATTTAAAGGAAATTTGATTTTAGCAAGAATAGGACGCCAGCAAGTACAGGCTAAAATGGCGGTATTTTCTTTTAAGTTAAAATAAGCATGACCTGAGCTTGCTATTTTTAAGCCTGAAATTTCGCCTTTTACCTTAATATAACCAAAATTATTTTCTAATAGCTCTTTGATTTTATTAGAAATCTCACTAACTGAAAACTCTTTGGTTGCTTGATGCGCAATGAAATTGTCTAGCATTTTATTAGTACTTGGTTTTTTGCGCTGAGGGTAGCACATTACTCGTCATTACTAGGAGAAACTATAAGTTTTGACGAAGCAATTTCAGGAGTTTATCCTACTTCATGAGATTGCCACGTCGATGCTATGCATCTCCTCGCAATGACCGGTTATCATCTCCATAGAATAACCTTGCACTACAAAAGAGCAAGCAAAATTTTTTATTATTTGATATATTGCTAATAGCTTGCTATTATTTTTTACTATTAAAATATATTTATTAATATAAATGCTACTGCGAATAATATGTTTGCTTATTATCATAATATTTTCTTTGGTAAGTTTTGCCGCTCTTTCTAAGAATGGTCAAAATATTAAAATAAGCAATATTATATCTGACTTCGTAGAGTATAATGGAAATCAGGATTTGATATATGCTAAAGGTAATATAAGAATTATCACGGATGAGTATTTATTAACGGCAGATAATTTACTTTATGATATAAAAAACGATATTTTATGGGTAGAAGGTAATATCCGAATTAAGGATAAACAAAATCGGATAATAGAGGGAGATAAAGCGGTTTTAAAAGATGAATTTAAGAAAGGTATCATATCGGAATTCATTTTGCTTTTCGGTGATAATAATCTTTTAATTGCTAAACTTGCCGAAAGAATAGATGAAAATAATCTTAAGCTGCACCATGCCGAGTTTACCCCTTGTGATGTTACTTGTAATAGAAACCCTATTTGGCAAATTGCTGCTAAGGATACTTATATTCATTCCGCACAGCATAGAGTAGTTTATAAAAACGTGTTTTTTGAAGTATACGGTATACCGATTTTTTACTTACCGTATTTTTTCCATCCGACTCCTACGGCCCCTGCAACTTCTGGATTATTGGTACCTGACGTCAAAAATAAAGGGTTTGGCATCCCCCTATATCTACATGCAAAACCTAATATGGATTTTACTCTCACTCCAAGAATTTTTAATAAATATCAAACTTATGAGCTAGAAGCACGTTATCGCCTGAATGATACCGATAATATGAATTTTCAAGTTAGTTACGGTAAATTACCGTATTTTCTAGAAAAAGACGGAAGTATAGTGAAAAATAAAAAAGTTTCTTCTTATCATTGTATAGCAAGCAGTAATTTTATTAGTACCGATAAAGTTTATGATTACGGTTTCAGGGTGGAGCGTACATCGGATAAAGCTTATTTAAAAAATTATTATAATAACTACGCTTCATATTTAACTTCTAAAATATTCTTAAATAAAATTCATGAGGCTGATTATTTTTCGGCGGAAGGATTAAGTTTTCAAGGCTTAGGTAGTAATGATTGTAAATATAGCGATCCTCTAGTATTACCAAAACTCAATACAAAAAACGTGATAAATTTGAATGATAATGACAACAGCCATATCGTTGTTGAAAATAATACGTTAATGTACAAAGAAAGAATAGAAAAACAAGTTGCTAGAACCTCTTTGCAACTATCCTTTCTGCATAATGTGTTGACTGCTTCAGGACAAATTTTTGATTTTGCTGCTAAAAATAGAGGCGATTTTTATCTTGCTAGACAGGCTTATGTAGATAAGCCGAGAGAAAGTAAATCATTTCAAAGGAATATACCGGAATTGCAAACTTTATGGCGTTATCCGTTAGTAGGCAATATAACAAAAACGATAAATTTACTTATTGAGCCGGTAGTTTCTTTTACTATGGGACGTAAACTATCTAAGAAAGATAAAAAATTTGTTATAATTGATCCTGCTAAATATGAATTATCCGAAAAAAATATCTTTTTATCCAACCGTTATAGCGGTATTGATTGCCATGATTTCGGTAATAGATTAAGTTACGGCTTAAATACTAGTATTGCTAAAGAAGAAAATTATTTAAAATTATTTTTAGGACAATCCCGTAATACAAGATATAGTATAGATTTGCCGGCTGATGATACGGAAAATGTAGGACAGATACTAGGTAATCTTTCTAATAATTTAGAAGTGTTTTATAGTTTTCGGAAAAATAGATATTTCAGACCTATTAGAGATGAAGTGGGAGGAAATTTTAACTATGATAAGATTAACTTTCTAGGTAGTTTTATTCAGCTTACCGATCTTAACAAATATTATTCCGTAGAAAGTGTAAAGGTTCCAAATAATAGAGTACGACAATTTTATGGAGACATAAATTATCAGCTAGTGGAAAATTGGACTATAGGCTTTGGTGCACGCATTGATCTCTCTAGACGATCTCCAAATTTACTTACTCGAACTATTAGGATGACATATGCTAAAGATTGTGTTAGAATTACTGCAAAGATTTATTCCGATTATCTAGCCGATGGAAGTAGAGGAATCAAAAAGACTACCTCTTCGCCGACTATTTCTATCGGTTTAAAAGTTTTAAACATGTGAGTATACTTGTTTTATTTGAAAAATTGGCTACGTCGTCTTATAAGTTCTGCGGTGCTCACGTACTAAATATGTACGCTCCGCTCCTTGACTTGTAGACTCCTTGCTCTTTTCCAAATAAAACTTCGTCTACTTACTGGTCACTTATTCAGAGTATCACATGAGAAAATTATTATTAATCATTACCGTTTTTTTTACTTTTAATGTAGCACAAGCATCATTACCGAATATAGTAGCATCCGTAAATGATGAACCTATTACTCTTAATGAGTTCCGTGCTAGAAAAAAAATGATTATGGCACTAAATAATGTTGAAAGTCTAACGCCTGCTCAAGATAAGCAGCTAAGTGACTTAGCACTCAAGAGCTTAATTGACGAATCTTTGCTTTTTCAATATGCAGGAGATAGAGAAATTCCGCAAGAAGAGATAGATAACGCTATTAAGTCTATTGAAGATCGTAATAAAATGCCTCACGGTTCTCTTCTTCAGTATCTAAAAAGCAGATCGGTTAATCCTAATAGTTTTATTTCCCAAATTAAATCCGAGTTGATTAAAATGAATATTTTATCAAGTCTATCAAGATCGGTACAAGTAAGTAATAAAGAAATAGATGTCGCAATTTTATCTAGCGATCAAAAAGACGTAGAAATTTCAATGCAAGTATTTACATCTAAAGATGGTGGCAATAAAGCGTTTACGCAGATGAATAATTTGAGAAATCGACTAAAAAAATGTGCAGATGTTAAAAAATCGCTTTATGATAATTTTGCTACTATGCAAATTATTACCGATAAGCTTAGCAAGATAGAAGGCGTAAAACAAACTATTGTAAAGGACTTAACTCCTGATAAAGCAAGTAATGTTTTTGAAGTAAATAACAAATTTGAAATAACATTAGTGTGCAGCAAAAAAATCTTAAATGTTAATGAAGATGAAAATAATTATGTAGTAAATTTCCTAACCAATAAAAAGATTTCGCAAAAAGCACAAAAAATGTTTGAAAATATGCGTAAGAAAGCAGCTATAAAAATAATGCTGTCGTCTTAGTGTGCGTTATTCTATGTTATTCCCACGTAGTCGGGAATCCAGAAAAATAACCTTGATTATTAATACAGAATTATATTTGATAAAAACAAACATATAAAAACAAGTTTTTATATGTTTTACTGGATTCCAGCTTTCACGGGAATGACATACCCTATGCTTCCTTCAATTGCAAAACACGCAGCTTTACATCAAGTTAATCCTCTTAAAAAGCACGGACAAAATTTTATTTTTGACAGTAGTCTATGTGATAAAATCGTACGTGCAAGTAACCTGGCAGAAAATAGCCGAGTATTAGAAATAGGGCCCGGCACAGGAGGGTTAACTAGGTCAATATTGCAGAAAAATCCTGAATCCTTAACTGTTATAGAAACAGATGAGAGATGCCTCCCGCTCCTTAATGAGATTAAAGAATATTATCCTAATCTAAATATTATTAAACAAGATGCTCTTAAAATAAATTTAACCGATTTAAGCTATGATATAGTCAATTCAGTTGGATTTGCATACAAGAAGCTAGAAGCAAAGCCTATAACTAATAGGAGAGCGACGAGTAACGATGTAGGCGAGTCCAAATCAATTGACTATAAAGTAACTATAATCTCTAATTTACCGTATCATATAGGTACTGAGTTAGTAATTAGATGGCTGAAAGAAGCACAGTTAATTACTAGTATGACGCTAATGTTACAAAAGGAAGTAGTAGAACGTATTTGTGCTATGCCCTCAACTAAAGCATATGGCAGATTATCGGTAATATGTCAGCTAATAGCTAAAGTGGAAAAGTGCTTTGACGTAGTGCCAACTGCTTTCTATCCACCTCCTAAAGTATATTCTGCGATAGTTAAACTAATACCTTTAGAAAATCTGCCGTCTATTGCTCTGATAAATAAAGTTGAGCAAATAACAAAGCTTGCTTTTGCAGGACGACGGAAAATGATCAAATCATCATTGAAAAATCTTGTACCTAATATACATGAAATATTAACTCAGTTGAAAATCAATGATAATTATCGTGCTGAAAATCTTGCCCCTCAAGATTATTTGAGAATTGCTGAAATATTATAGCTTGCATCATTCAGCTTTATCTAACTTTTTTGCTTCTGCTTCTTGCTGTAGTTTATATTCTGCCGCTTTTTCTTCCATATAACATGAGTTTCGTATTAATAAAGGCGTTGTATAGCTGATAATCACTAGGTTACGAGTGT
>NZ_JBFQGO010000004.1:0-178381 GCF_047973405.1 Rickettsia aeschlimannii | reverse complement strand
TATCTGTAATTTTACGTTATTAGTTTTGGTAAAGTATCATGAGAGAGCTATATAATAAGGTTCCTAACTTGTCAGTTAATGATTTTGAAGTAGAAGGCTTCATATTTTTACTTAATGGTAGAAAGTATATTTAAACCTAATTAGATTAAAACAATTATAGGTGTGAGTTTAAGAATTTAATTTTATTTAAGCAATTTAAAATTGATTAACCAAAATAATTTATTTTTTTATTTATTGCAACTATTAATTATTAATGTATAAGAAATTATACACTCAACAAAATTAGCACTTATAGTTATGAAATATAAAAATATGAAACGAACATCTAAAATATTAGCCATAGGAATTTTAATAGCCGGTAATAATATATTTGCACAGGATACGAAGTCTGTTAAAGAATAAGGACAAAGAAGGATTATTAGAACTAAGCTGTAGAGGGCTTTAGCAACTCTATAGGGTTTTCAAATGCACTACGCACAATCTCATCATGTTTAGGCTTTTTTTGTATAATATAATTTTACGAAGAAAATAATTTTAATTAGAGGTAGTATTAAAGTTTAATATTTATATATAAGTTTGTTGATAAAAAATGATTTATTTACTAATATCTATATTTCCATAAATAATATTAGTTTTATATGCTACTGCTACTTCCTGAAATAACTTTGACTTTAATAGCACTTTTAGGGCAGTTTTTTGCCGTAATGATCCCAAATAAAAATAAAATTATTTCTAATATTATTATTTTACTATGTATATTATCAATTTTTCTTACCTTTAAGTACTCAAGTTATGAAGGAGTATGGTACTCATTTGCTACCGGAATAAATATCGGTATTAGTAAAAGCATAGTGCTACTATTCACTATTATCTCCATGATTATATACCGTGATTACTCTATTCTTGTTGCTGAGGAATTAAAGTTTGAATTTATTACTTTAATATTATTATCGGTCGTAGGTATTTTTGTTGCAATTTCATCACGGAATTTTCTATTATTATTCTGCGGTATGGAGCTTACTGCTTTAACTTCATATGCACTTGCAGGATTCAAATTAAATGATATGAAATCATTGGAAGGTGCTTTAAAATATTTTATCTTAGGTAGTTTAGTTAGTTGTTTATCATTATTCGGTATTTCTTTTATATACGGATTCGGCGGAAGCCTACAATTTGAGGATATCTTATATAAACTAAATGATAATTCCGGAATGAATCTTGGTTTAATAATCGGTATTGTACTATTTTTAAGTAGTATTTTCTTTAAACTCTCAAGTGTTCCACTCCATTTTTGGGTCCCTGACGTATATGAAGGATCACCGATTACTTCGGTTACTTATTTCACCACTGCCTCAAAAATAGGTATGGTTATTGTTTTATTAAATATCAGTAAATTAATTATAGGTAATTACTACCCTATTAATTATAATTTAATAAAGATAATTGCTATATTATCTATGCTGTTTGGAGCTTTTGGAGCCATTCGTCAAACTTCTCTAAAAAGATTAATGGCTTATAGTACTATTTTAAATATCGGTTATGTATTAATCGGCGTTCTTCTGCATAATCAAGAAGGATATAAAGCAGTTCTACTATATATTCTAATATATACGGTAGGGAGTATAGGATTTTTTACTTGCTTAATTATACTGCTCGGTAAAAACGCCGATAAAGCTAGTTTTAAAACTATACAAGGAATTGCAGAGCACCATAAAACTATAGCTGCCGTAATTAGCATAGTTATGTTTTCAATGATTGGAATCCCTCCTCTTACAGGATTTTTCGGTAAATATTACCTTTTTTACCAAGCAATTAATCAAGAAGAATTCGCATTAGCTTATTGTGGTATTTTTACCAGTATAGTTGCTGCGTTTTATTATCTTAAAGTAGTAAAAGCCATGTATTTTTCTAAAAAGATTGAGATAATTAAGCTGCCGATGCAATATGGGCTTTTACTGATTAATTACTTAGTTGTAGGCTTCTTGTTGCTTGGTTCATTTATTATCTCGTTTTAGCCGGTGTAGACTTTTTATTAACAACACTAACTGCAGTAGTTTTAGTAGGCTTCATAACCTTTTCTTTTAGATTCTTTATATGTTTTAGATTTTCTTCATCTAATTTTAATAAATCTTGGTCTTTTTGTTTAGCTTTTTTAGCTAGACCTAATTGACTTGGAGTAACACTAACAATATCATCCGTTCCAACTTCTTTCTTAAATTTTTTTAGAGCATCTACATATTCTCTGTTTGCATATATATTTGTCTTTACCAATTTTTGTTTTGGCTCTTTCTTTATTTTATCAGAAGAACCAGCTAAACTTCTTTCATCTTTAATATTTTCATTTAAACTTTTTATTGTCTTTATTAAATGTTTTTTCGCACTATCTCTAATACCGAGTATTTCTAAAATTCTTACAAAATTAGTAGTAATTTTATTTCTTAATTTAAGTTTTTGTCCTCCTTTTTTTCTTTCTTCATAATTAAGAATTTTCTCAAAATAATTAGGATACTCTTTCATTAATGTTTTTAATCCTTGCTCTTTCACTTCGTAATAAGGAAAACTATATTTTTTAGAAATTAAACTATTTACTTTAATTTCTAAGCCGTATTCCTTTAAGGATTCTTGCCTTTTTTTCATTGTATCTATTAAACTAACCTTAATTTCTTCAGGCGTTATTTCTTTAGATTGTTTATTATTAAATTGCTTTGGCATCGCTTGTTTTGCAAATTCTGCAATTGCTTCATTACTATAATATATAGTTAATTCATCAAAACTTTTATCAATAGTTTTGCTTAAATCAATTTTAGAAACTGCAAGTAAGCTATCGGCAAAATTAGGATTTTTTGTTCTTAAATTAGAAGGAAATTCTCTAAAATGGTTAGTGGGACCGAATCCAGGCAAATGTTTAGCTCTTGAATGCGGATATATATTATCTGTTAAATTATCAAAACTACCAGCAAAATCAATTCTTACTAATTTAGGTAAAGTTTTTGGATTTTTTTGATCTCTGATAACTCCTATATTTCCAACATGTATATCAAAATCGCCGATCAATAAACTTGCCGGCATAATGTTTTCAAAGTTCTGATACTTAATTTCCTTAAAAGCATTTTCTAAGGTTCTAAATAATTTATTTCTAGTCCCCATAAAAAGTGGTCTACCGCCGTCCTTTCTAAACCAAGAACTCGGTTTAGTTTTAGCAGACATATGTTTATCCATGTCCACATACATATCGCTACTATAATTCTCAAAAAATTCAGATTTGACATATATTTGCGAATCAACGGCTTTAGATTTATTAAAATCATCAGGAGCAATTAAATTAACCTTTGCTCCATTCCCAGGACTTATAGATTCAAAAATTTGAGATCCTAAAAACTCGGCTATATTTTTTGAGCTTGAAGCCTCTTTTTTTATCATCGCCGTAATTTTACCGTCTAAGCTTTGATATACTCCGCCATGCTCTCCTGCCTCATTAGCTCCACCTCCTTTAGGCTTTAAAAAATTCCAACCTTTAAATACTGATTTCTTATTTTGCGTCATCTTCGCCTCTTTATAATGATTTACATCAAATTGATAATTTTGATATAATTATAAAACATATTATTTATTTTATATCAAGGACAGAAGGCGTTTTCTACTTAATTTTATTGTTCTTTAATATTTCAGCTACTTCAAGAGCTGCATAGGTAAATATACCTGTGGCACCGGCACGTTTAAAACTAATTAATGACTCCATCAAAGCTCTCTCCCAATCAATTGCCCCTGCTTCTGCTGCAAATTTTAACATTGCATATTCTCCACTAACCTGATATGCAAAAATTTTAGCATTTAAATTATTTGCCGCTTCACGAATAACATCCAAAAACGGCATACCAGGCTTCACCATTACCATATCAGCTCCCTCTGCTATATCATGCTCAATCTCAAGCATTGCTTCCTTAATATTACGTACATCCATTTGATAGCTTGATTTATCTAAATAATTCTTTTTATTACTCTTAACAGCATCGCGAAACGGACCGTAAAAACTTGAAGCATATTTAGCGGCATAAGCAAGAATTCCAACATTTATAAATCCCTCTTTGTCAAGATATTCCCTTATAGCCCCGATTCTTCCATCCATCATATCGGAAGGTGCAACAATATCTAGTCCAGCTTTTGCTAGCACTAATGCTTGATTACACAAAGCTCTTACTGATCTATCATTATCAACTTCCCCATTATGCACAATACCATCATGACCATGTGTAGTATAAGGATCAAGTGCTACATCGCATATTATACCAATATCGATATTAGCGTTTTTGATGCTTCTAATAGTTCTACATATTAAATTATCTAAATTATAAGCCTCATCGGCATTTTTACTTTTTAGACTTTGATCAATACTCGGAAATAATGCAATAACATTAATACCAAGCTCTGCTGCTTCTTTTGCCGTTTCTACTATTTGATCAATCGATAAACGATATATACCAGGCATAGTTTTAATTTCTTGCCTTTCATTATGTCCTTCAACAACAAATAAAGGCAACACTAAATCATTAACCGATAAATTACTTTCGGATATTAACTCTCTAAGCCAAAAAGCTTTTCTATTTCTTCTAAGTCTAATATGGGGGTACATAAAATTCATATCTCATTTTAGTTAATAACTTGTAATAACTTGGATTCTAATATATATATAACCTAACTATCTTATAGTAAAAATATTGCATTACAAAAAGAAATTTTGCTTGCAATTTATAAAAAATTTAAGCAAGCTGTTTAATTATATAAATATAGGAGCTTAATATGGCACAAGATAATATTCCAAAATCAGTAAAAGATAGAATACAAGAGTGGGA
Source organism: Rickettsia aeschlimannii (assembly GCF_047973405.1). Taxonomy (NCBI): domain Bacteria; kingdom Pseudomonadati; phylum Pseudomonadota; class Alphaproteobacteria; order Rickettsiales; family Rickettsiaceae; genus Rickettsia; species Rickettsia aeschlimannii. Next base: position 173,531 of record NZ_JBFQGO010000004.1, on the reverse strand, counting down.
AAAAAAATCAAAAAACATGTCAAATAACCCACCCAAAAATACAAAACCGGCTGTTCCTCCAAAACCTACTTCTGAGCAAATAAAGGCATGGAACGAGGCACATAAAAAACCGACTGACTTAACTACACATTCCCAAGCACTTGATATATTTGTCGACACCCCATCTCCGCAAGTTGAAACCCAAAAGTCTATTATTTTTTCAAAACCGGCTCCGGAACAAACAAAAGTACCGGAAGAAACACCTAAAAAACAATCTAATTTAACCGTAAGAGAGAAAATAGAGAAATTTTTTAAAGATCATAATATTGATACCAAAGATGCTTTGATTCCGGAATTTAGCCGCTATATAGAATTAAGCGGTTCTATGGCAGGGAAGCGTCTTGATGTTACTATTAAAGCTTATGAACAATCATTAGGACGGCTAATAAAACAAGTAGGAGTACCTCAAAAAGAGTTTGTTTCTTTTATAGAAGATGATCTAATAAAGAATCATCCACACAAAGATAAATTTGAAAAAATCAATCAACATTATAAATTACCTGAACCACCTAAATTACCTGATATAATTGATAATCTTAGAGAATTAGTAAACAATGATGATATTATAGCTCATTTGAAACAAAGTAGAAAACACATTGAATTTAAAGAAAAAGTAAATAATATTATTCAGATTTATGATGATAATAAACATAATCCAGCTGCTATAGCTAAAGTTGAAGCAAAACTGAAAGAGGTAGGTAAATGGTGTGAAGAAACTACAAAAATGGATAATAATCCTATTTGGAAAAATATTGGTAATTTTATAAAATATTCTTTTACCGGAGATAAAGCTAAAGCTGCTTTTTATAAAGATGCTATAAAAAATTCTAATCAAAATACTAAAAAGGCTATAGCAGAAATACAAAAATCTCTTACCAATCCTTCTCCTCATTCATCTAATATTCCACCGTCGAAGAATAAAGGAGAAAGATATAGAAGCTAATAAGAACTTTTAGGATCTATATCTATTTTTAGATGGCAAAAAGAAGGAATTTTTATAAGGCTTAGCCAAAATTTTAAATATTTCTGCAAATTAAATTTCTTATCGGCTATAATAAGTATCCGGTAACGATATTTACCAGCGAGCTTTGACATTAATGAGCTTGCTGGTCCTAAAATTTTCACGTTTGCTTTTGGTGCAATTCGGACCATATCCCTAGCAATTTCTAGAATTTTAGCCTCTCTGGAACCTGATAAAATTACCGATGCTGTTTTGGAAAATGGCGGCATATCTGCTGATTTTCTTATTTCAAGTTCATTTGCAAAAAAACTATCTTCATCACCGGCTTTAACATAACTAAAAATTGTATTATCAGGATAATAGCTTTGTAAATATACTACACCTTTACTATCTCCTCTACCCGCTCTACCACCTACTTGATGTAGTAGCTGAAAAGTTCGCTCAGATGCTCTAAGATCAGCATTATTGCTTCCAAGATCGGCATCTATTACTCCAACTAAAGTAAGATTCGGAAAGTGATAACCTTTTGTTATTATTTGCGTGCCTATTAAAATATCAATTTCTAAATTTTCCATTTGATGTAGAAGCTGTGCTATTTTTTCTGGGCTTTTAGCATGATCTTTACTTATCACCGCAATTTTACTCTCAGGAAAAAGTGCTTTTGCTTCTTCCTCTATTCTCTCTATACCTGGACCACAGATAGTTAATGTTTCATCCTCTAGACATTCAGGACAAGAACTAAAAATTTTACTTTGATAACCGCAATGGTGACATTCAAGTTTTTTAGTCGCTTTATGTACTACCATCCAAGAAGAGCAGAATTTACAGGTAAATCTGTGACCACAAGCTTTGCATAGCATGAGCGGAGCATAACCACGCCTATTAAGAAATAATAAGACTTGCTTTTTATTATCTAAATTACCTTTGATAGCTTCTATAAGAATCTTGGATAAATAGGAATTCTTAGATAGCTTTTCTTTAGTCATGTCGATTATTTCTATATTTGGCAAATCGACATTTTTGTATCTATTAACCAATGTAACCAATTGATATTTACCAATTTCTATATTATGTATCGTTTCAATAGACGGTGTTGCCGAACACAAAACAATCTGTGCTTTATCAAATGTACCTCTTACGATAGCCGTATCCCTAGCATTATATAATATACCGTCATCTTGTTTATAGGAATTGTCATGCTCCTCATCTATAACTATTAAACCGAGATTTTTAAAAGGTAAAAACAAACTACTTCTAGCCCCAATTACTACTTTAACTTTATCGCTTAATATACCTCTTAAAATCATTTTCTTGTGAGCTTTGGTAACGCTTGAGTTCCATATGATAGGCTCAAAACCGAATCGCTCTATAAAACGATTAATAATTTGTGTACTTAAAGCAATTTCAGGCAACATAACAAGCACTTGTTTACCTTTTGCTAAGTAATCTGCTATTAGATGAAAATATATTTCTGTTTTACCTGATCCCGTGACACCTTTAACAAGTGTTGGCTTATTACTTTCATTTAAAATTGTTACTGCTTGTTTCTGCTCTTCTGACAAATCAGGTAGCACAAAGTTATTATTGACTTTCTGCTCCTTAACTTTAATCGGTTTTTCAGCAATATCTATAGGTAATACTAACTTGGCTATGCTCCCAAGCTCTGACATATAGTAGCTACTCATCCATTTAATTAATTCTAAAACTTCTGAAGTAATATTTAAATTTAACGGTACTTTCGCTCTAATAGTTTTTATTTTTTTTGCCTCGGAACTTGAAACAAGTTCCCATACTATGCCGGTTAATTCCTTATTTCTAAAAGGCACTACAACAAGATCACCTATGTTTAGCTCTAAATCTTCAGTTATTAAATAATCTAGCGGAAATAATTTTGCTACCGGTAATAATATTTTTGCTATTCGCATATATAATGTATTTTATAATTTTTTTTTTATTATATACTAAACTGATAAATTATAGAAACCTAGATGAATAAAGAAACAAAAATTGTTATAGCAATTTCTGGAGCTTCAGGAGCAATATACGGTATTCGTTTGCTTGAAGTACTAAAGCAACAAAATATCGAAACTCATTTGGTTATTTCAGAGGGAGCAACTCTTACTATAAAGCTCGAAACTAAATATTCTATAGATAAAGTTAAGCTACTGGCTAATTATTATTATGACGATAAAGATTTAGGTGCTACTATTTCAAGCGGCTCTTTTAAAACTTCAGGCATGATAATAGCCCCTTGTAGTATGAAGACCTTAGCAAGTATTGCTCACTCAATGGAAGATAATTTAATTAGTAGAGCGGCAGGTGTTGTACTTAAAGACAGAAGAAAACTTATTTTAATGACCCGTGAAACTCCTTTGCATATCGGACATTTAGAAAATATGTTAAAAGTAGCGAGTTACGGCGGCATTATATCGCCGCCCGTGCCGGCTTTTTATAATGACCCTGTAAGTACAGATGATATAGTGAATCATTCTATTACTAGAGTTTTAGATTTTTTCGATATCGAAACTAATTTAATTAAACGCTGGGATAGTTATGAGCAATAAAGTATCAACTTTACTATTAAAACTTGTATTAAAAAAAGCCCGTAATATCATTAATAAATATTTTTCACCGGAAGAAAATTTAGTAGATAAATTAATCGCTGAACGTAGAAATGAAGCAAAGAATGAATAATGTAAAATGTTCTGTTTTGGGCTTTGTTGTGTGGATCGGTTTTAACGTCATTGCGAGGAAATTACATAAGTAATTGACGAAGCAATCCAGTAAAAATTCTGATTTACAGAATTTTTTTATTATTCTTCTAGATTGCCACGCAGCCTACGGCTGCTTGCAATGACGACTCGGTATCCACGAAACAATACCTCGTGGGAATTAAAGGGCTTCTTTTTTCAAACCATATAATAATTATTAACACAATGGCACGTAATAAAATAAATAACGAAACAAATAATATATTAGCTGATAACGAAGATAATTTACCTATACCAAGGGTTTTACCTTCAAATGTTCAAGCAGAGCAAATGCTACTTGGGGCGATTTTAACCAATAACGAATTACTAAATTACGTATCGGAATTTTTACGTGATGAACATTTTTTTGAACCTATTCATCAAAAAATCTATAAGGCAATTGAGAAAATTACTGAAAAAGGGCTGACAGCTACACCTATTACTTTACGTAGTATGTTAACTCAAGATGAACTATTTCAAGAAGCAGAAGGAGCGGAGTATTTAGCAAAATTGATAACTATGTCAATGATGGTAATAAATCCGGTTGATTATGGTAAAATAATATATGATTTAGCAATAAAGCGTAATTTAATAAATATCGGTGAAGAAGTAGTAAATAATGCCTATAATTCTTCATTAGAAGTTGAAGCAAAGGAACAGATTGAACATGCCGAAGCTAAACTTTACGATTTAGCTAGCGAAGGCTTAAATGAAAAAAGTTTTACCAAAATCGGTATATCTATTTCAGAGTCACTAGCTAGTATTAATAGGGCTATGAAAAATAATGATCATGTAATTGGTATATCTACCGGTTTGATTGATCTAGATAATAAATTATGCGGCTTTCATAATTCCGATCTTATAATTCTTGCAGGACGTCCGTCGATGGGTAAAACGGCATTTGCTATAAATCTTGCACTTAATGGCTGTAATAATATGCGTCTTAAAAATATTAGAGATAATCAAGAAATTCAGTCAGTAGGTTTTTTCTCTTTAGAAATGTCCTCAGAACAGCTAACCACACGTCTACTTTCAATGTGTGCAGAAATTGATTCTACTTCTCTTCGTACGGGGATTCTAGGTGAAGAAAAATATAACCGTCTTCGCAAGGAAGCAAATACTTTATCGGAATTACAATTTTTTATCGATGATACCCCTGCTCTATCTATTTCCGCTATAAGAACAAGAGCTAGAAGAATGAAACGCAAGCATAATCTCGGTATATTATTTATTGATTATTTACAATTAATTAGAGGAGTAAGTAAATCTGAAAATAGAGTTAGCGAGATTTCAGAAATAACCCAAGGTTTAAAAGCAATGGCAAAAGAGTTAAATATTCCGGTTATTGCGTTATCTCAGCTTTCAAGAGCGGTAGAACTACGTGAGGATAAAAAACCTATGCTATCCGATCTTCGAGAATCGGGAACTATAGAACAGGATGCTGATATAGTAATGTTTATTTATCGTGAAGAATATTATTTAACTAGAAAAGAACCGGCAGCAGGCGATGCTAAACATGCCGAATGGTTAGATAAGCTCAACAAAGTATATAATATTGCCGATATAATTGTTGCAAAACATCGTAACGGACCAATTGGAAATGTTCTGCTTTATTATGATAGTCAATTTTCTAAATTTGGTAATTTGGAGACAAGAACTTTTAACTCTAATTAAATCAGAATTGCTTTACGTCATTATTGCTTGGATACCAAATCGTCATTACGAGCGAACGTTAGTGAGCGTGGCAATCTCAGGAATTCCCCCGAGATTGCTTCGTCAGTTACTTCGTACCTTCCTCACAATGACGATGTTTATCTTTTATTTTTTTCTGTCCATCCTATTGCTTTATCAAGCATCTCGTTTGTTCCTATAAAGAAGCCACATCTCATTATCAGGAATGAACTTACCGGACTTTATTATTTTATAGTACCGTCACTTAAGGTTAAAACTTGTATCTATTTTCCTGCATATTTCTTCCCCAGGGATATTTGTCCGTTATTTCCTACATGTTTGATTATTTCTATATTATTTCCTATTATCGTAATATTTATATTTACAAAATTCCTATTTTTCAATATTACTAGTATTAGTATTTTATAAATAATAACCTTACTATTTAGTTACTATATTAACAAGTTCATAGCTCATTATAAGCATTTCGACAATCACACACATAATAATTAGATATTGTTTTTGTAATTCAAGATAATAAATTATTTATCTTTGCTTTATATAACAGATAAACCGGTAATAAAATTGCAATAATTACAATAATCATACCAGCAAATCCTAAAATTGTAATAAAAGCATTAGGTACTTACTACTGCTACAATATAAGCTGGTAATTATAGTAACGATAGAAGCGGTCATATTACGTATTACTACATTCGGTATCGAATTCATAAACATAGTTTTAAGGGAATCACATAACTCCTACTCCGAGTATTGATGTAACGATAGCAAGAGTTGAAATTATCTAAACTAATAATTGTACGATCGGCCATTTTGCTATATTACTTAATTCCTTAATTAAATCTCCAACTTGTACATTACTGGTAATCATATTATGATGTGCTACAATAAGAATACCACAAGTCCAAATTATATATACTATTCCAGGAATTAAGCTTCCAAATAAAAACATCGTTTTTAGCATTTTTGTTACAATAATTAGTTAAGGTATGGAAGATTACTTGGAAACCAAATGAAGTAAAAACTGCCGGAGTTACTACACTCCATATAGATATTTCTTTATGATTTGGTGAGAATAACGGTAAATTATCCCACTGAATCATAGAACCAAGTCCAATAACTAAAATTGCAATTATTATAAGCAATCCGATTAAATAGTACCCGATTTATATAATCTACTAACTTTAGAGGTAATAATAATATTAGAATACTAATAATAATACACCATGCTCCTATATTAAGTTATACTTGTATTTAAAGCTAATAACTTCTATAATATTGAAGAGCCTCAGTATATAAATGCTGCAAGTAAAGCATATGAAAGGAGCTTAAGGCTTACCGTACCGATGATTTGAGCAGTATGTCCTGAAAAATATTTTTCCAATGCCCAAGTGTTAAGCCTTTACCAGCTTGAAGATTAAACTCTAGGTTAATTAAAGAAGTATAATACATTATAAACCAAATTATAAACATCAATATTATACTAGGTATTATGCCTAATTTGCTAATACCATGGGTAGTGCTATCATACCGCTACCTATTATATACAAGGACCTGAAATTAACAGGATTGAACCAATAAGTTTTTGCATAATTTAATGAAGTTTAGATTAAAGCAAAGGACTTAATTTTTGCTAAAAAGAAAATCAGCTAAAAAAAGAAGATAAGAATTTTAAAGAATAAAAAGTTTTGATAAGTAAAATTAACATTCGTATAATTTTGTTAAAACATATGTAGCGGTATAGTATAATTATATAATAATTTATGTAATAATTATTAATATTGCTTCTTAAGGGTATTTTTATATATTCTTATTAGACCTCTTCCCAAGCGTCGCTTCTAGAGGTAATTTATACATCGATCCGGTACTCGCATCTTCACGTATTTCTATATATGCTGTGGTGCTGTATTCCGTGTCTCCTTTAAATTCCTCTCTATAAGCTGGTTTGAGAAGAGGTCTATTGAAATTTACTATATTTTAAAATGCATAGATTAGCTAAAATAATTAGTAATGCAGGAGTTTGTTCTAGGCGTGATGCTGAAAAGCTGATAGTTGAAGGACAGGTAAAAGTAGACGGCATTACAATTTTATCACCGGCTACAAATGTTGATATTAGTAATCAAATTGAAGTATCAGGCACATTAATCAATAATATACACAAACCAAGGCTTTGGATTTATTACAAACCTGTTGGTTTAATTACCACTCATAAAGATCCTTTATCTCGTAAAACGGTGTTTGAACAGCTAACCGGTTTACCTCATGTTATTTCAATAGGTAGGCTGGATTTAAATAGCGAAGGTTTGTTATTACTAACTAATAGTGGTGATTTAGCTCGTCAGTTTGAGCTCCCCTCAAGTAGGTTAAAGCGAGTATATCATGTTAGGGCGTATGGGAAGTCTGATATTCTACTAAAAAGCAATTATAAAAATTTAGAAATTGATGGGATATTTTATAACCCTCATTCGATAAAATTACTTAAGCAAAATAAGAGTAATTCTTGGTTTGAAGTAGTTTTATTTGAAGGAAAAAATCGTGAAATTAGAAGAATATTCAAGTATTTTGGACTAAAAGTTAACAAATTAATTAGGATTCAATATGGTAGTTTTACAATAGATAATCTAAAACCCGGAGATTATAAAGAAATAAATAATAAAATACTGGAAAAATAATTAGTAATGTGTTTTAATGTATTTTAACTAATCATATAGAATACATATGACAAATCTTAATATATATAAATGTGAAGAAAAAGACCTAAACGATTACCTTGGTTATATAAAAGATAACCCTAGTGTCTCGCTAAATGATTTTATCAAAAATAAATATTTCGCTGAAGATAATGATAAAATTATCATTACTAGTTTAGAAAATATGGAAATTAACGCAGATTTAGCCAATGCTAATTTCCAAGGTACAATACTAACAGATGCCGTATTTAATAATTGTGACTTAACAAATACCATATTATGTGATTCAGATTTAACAAATGTAAAATTTAATGATTGTACATTTATCGGTACCGACTTTAGAGGAGCAAATCTTCATTATACAGATTTTAATTATAAAGACTATGATTATGATAACTATAAAATTCCCAATCTCAAAGATAAAATACGAGATATAAAACTATCTTTTTCAGATCTTGAAAGATTAAATCAATATATAGATAAAGATTTAGAAAAAGAACATATCAAAGAAATAGTGATAGATGAAGCTACGAAGAAAAAGAAATATATTTTGGCTGGCGAAGACGAAAAAACTTTATGGGAAATCAAATCAAAAGAGCTAAAGACTAAGCAAGAAGAGTTAGAAACTCTAAAGCAAAATTTAGATAATCCTGGGATTACTACCAATCTTTTAAATGCTTTTTGGAATAGTGCAGAAACTATTGCTAGAAACCGACAAAACGAACTAGAAAAAATCAACAAGTTACAGCATGAAGTAAATAAATTAGAAACTGAAGTATATGCTTTAGATAATCTTAGAATGTTCTGCGGTAAGGGTTTAGATGGTATTTTTGAGCAGTTAAAAGACGAAGAAATAGAAATAAAACTAGACCCATCATATATTATAGGTTCGACTGCCAAAGAGCGAGATATACCGAAAGAATATATAAAATTAACTTCTGCCGAATTTGATCTATATTTAGCTGAAGCAGCAAAACAATCCAATACAAAATTATCTCTTACCGAATTTGTTAGAAAGCAAAAAAATCTTTCAGAAGATTTAAATATAGTTCCTGATCTTTCAGCGATTAATTTATCAGGTAAAACTCTTATTAATCTTAACCTGAAGAATACATTATTTGCTTCAGCCAACTTAGAGAATATCAAAATCTCAAATTGTAATTTAGATTTTACTAATTTTGAAGGAGCTAATTTACAAAATGCCGTTTTTCAAAATGTTACGGCTCGTAACGCAGGATTTCTTTTTGCTGATCTTAAAAAGAGCAAAATTGAAAATAGTGATATGTCGAGATCTTACATGCCTAAAGTAGATTTATCTGAAGTAGAGGTAACAAATAGCAAATTTAATGCGGTTATGATGGTTAATGCCGATGCCGAAAAGTTAATTATTAAAGATTCAGAATGGAAAAATTCTAATCTTACCGGTATATCGCTTGCTTATGCAGATATGCAAAGAGTTCAAATGCAGGGGGTAGTTTTAAATAATGCACTTCTAGATCAAGCAAATATTGTTTCTACTGATCTTGAAAATGCTTTTATGAATAAAACACATGCATTAGAAGCAAAATTTAAAGAGCAATGTAACATGCAAGGCATAACTGCAAGAAATGCCTATTTTAGCGATGCTGAATTTGAAAATATACTATCTTTAAAAGAAGCTGACTTAAGAGAAGCTATAATGCAGCGTGTTAAACTTAAGAACGCTGATTTAACAAAAGCACAGCTTGATAAAGCAAATCTTGAATATGCCGATCTTACAAACGCTACGCTTACTAATGCAACTGCACAATTTGCTAAGTTAAGTAATGCTACTTTAAAAAAAGCAGAAGCCGAAGGATTAAATATTTTGGATGCTATTGCTAAAAATATTAATGCTAAGGAAGCTAACTTTAAAAATGCAATTATGCAGCGTGCCGATCTTACTAAAGCCAATTTCACTAAAGCAGTGTTGGAAAATGCCGATATGCAAGCAGTGGAAACAGCCGAGGCTATATTTAAAGAAGCAAATCTAAAACAAGCGAATCTAAAAGCAGCAAATCTAGCTGGAATTAATAAAGAAGGAGCAGATTTTGATAAAACAAAAATCAACAATGCTACAAAGATGCATGATACTAAAGGTGAGGCTAAAGGGAATTTAGATCATCAAGATAAAGACGGTAAAAAAACATCTGTCAATGTTAACGAACATGCTAAATTACAAGATAAAATTCATGCAAGAGAGAAAAGCGGTTGGTTTCTGAAAACCGGGGTGGGACAGCTTTGTACAAAACTTGCTAAAAGTACTACATCAGGAATTAGCCGCATAACAAATTTTTTAGCAAGTAAAAAATTTTTAGTAGGACTTGCCATAGTAGCTGGTCTTGCAGTAGCAGCTGCACCTTTCGTAGCAATGCCTGTGTTATTGGTCACCGGCACGGCCCTTACTACTAAAGCTGTCATTCTAGGGGCAGGTATTTTGGCCGGAGGGCTAATCACTACCGGAACTTATAAACTTACTCAAAAACCTTTACGCAATCTTCAGAAGTCATGTGAAAACTTAACTAGTAGTATAGATAAATATATCTCACCGCCTCCTGAAAATATTGATGAATTAGTAACAGAAAAACAACAAGCAAGACAAAAATCTGAGACAGAAAAATCTAAAGAAAGGGAAGAAAATTTAAATAATGTAAATAACAATATTGATAAAGCTAAAGAACAAGATCTTTTAAAACAAGCACAAAATAATTTAAACCAAGAAACGCCAAAAGTAGAAATAAAAGAAAAGAAAGATAAAACTGTAGAAAAACAACAAGCAAAATCTAATACATTCGCAGCAAAATTTAAGCCTAACACTAAAGGCAAAGGATTTGCCACAAAAATAAAAGACGAAAAAAAATTAAGCTTAACAAAAGAAGTATATAACTAAATAAGTGTTAAAAATAATATCCGGTAAATATAGAAACCAAATTATACCTACCGCTAAAAATATCAAATATCGACCTTCCACCGGTAAGCTCAAAGAGGCAATATTTAGTATATTAACCTCCGGTGAGTTTACCGGTAATAAATTATTTAACGAAAATACTCACATTCTCGATTTATTTGCCGGTAGCGGTAGCCTTGCTTTTGAGAGCCTATCAAGAGGAGCAGGTTTTGCTACCTTAATTGATATTGATACATCCTCATTAAAAATAGCAGAAGGATTTGCTAAATCTCTAAACATTGAAAATAATGTTAATTTCCTTAATATTAATGCTTTAAATCTACCGAAAGCTACTAGATATCTTTTTAAACCAGCTTATAGAGAGGGATCTAAAGGAGACACGGAACACAGCACCGCAGCGTACGCACTAGTACGTGAGGATGCGAGTACCGGATCGACGTCTAAATTACCTCTAGAAGCGAAGTTTGGGAAGATGTCTAATAAATCATTTGATCTTGTCTTTATAGACCCTCCTTATCATAAAAATATAGTGCCTAAAGTAATGAAACTGCTGATAAAAAATAATTGGCTCAAAGACGGTGTTGTTATAGTTATTGAGATGGCTAAAACAGATAATTATGTTTTAGATGAAAATATTGAAATTATACGTGAAAAACTATATGGTAAGAGTAAGCTGTTGGTTTTAAGCTTTACCGTCATTCCAACTTTCGTGGGAATGACATAGAACCGCGTAACAAGACATTAAAAAACAAACATGACCAAAAAGCATTACATATGTTCTAACTGTGGAAATATTAGTTCTAAATGGTCAGGGCAGTGCTTTGATTGCGGTATATGGGGTAGTATTGTCGAAGAGATAGTAAGTGCAAATCAAGCGATTGTTAAAGTCGGTAGCAAGCAAGACTTCGATAAGCTTTCAGGACATGTAACCGAGCAGTTACGCATCCCTACCCCTATAGGTGAATTTAATAGAGTACTAGGCGGCGGTTTAGTGCTTGGTTCTGCTATATTAATAGGAGGAGACCCTGGTATAGGTAAATCTACTTTGTTACTACAGCTAGCAGCAAGTAACTTTGCATCAAAGATGAATTGCTTATATATAACGGGCGAAGAATCGTTAGACCAAATAAAATTAAGGGCCACAAGGCTAAACCTAACTAACTATAATACTGATATTTTAGCAACTAGTAATTTGGAAGATATTATTGCGAGTATAGAAGCTAATAAAAATAATATTGATTTAATAGTGATTGATTCTATTCAAACAATTACCACAAAAGAATTATCATCGCCTCCAGGCACTGTTACGCAAATTCGTACATGTGCAAATGAGCTTGTTAATTATGCTAAGCAAAACAATATAATTATTTTATTAAGCTGTCACGTTACTAAAGACGGACAACTAGCAGGTCCTAAGATACTTGAACATTTAGTTGATACCGTGCTATATTTTGAGGGAGATCATAATAATCATTTCCGTATTTTACGCTCATATAAAAATCGTTTTGGCGGTGTGGGTGAAATAGGAGTATTTGAGATGAGCGGCAGCGGGCTTATTGAAGTAACAAATCCGTCTGAACTATTTTTAATGAAGCGAGAACAGAACGTTATAGGTACGTCTATTTTTGCAGGAATCGAAGGTTCAAGACCGTTACTTATGGAAGTACAAGCCCTTATAGTACCCTCAAATATGGTAACTCCTAGACGCTCTGCGGTGGGCTGGGATGCTAATAGGTTATCAATGATACTTGCCGTGCTTAGTAGTAGGATAGGACTTAATCTTGCTAATTATGAGGTATATTTAAGCATTGCGGGGGGACTTAAAATTGCCGATCCTGCTTCTGATTTAGCAGTAGCAGCAAGCTTAATATCTGCTGCAACCGGCAAACCTGTACCCGAACATAGCGTCTTTTTCGGCGAAATAAGCTTATCGGGTGAAATAAGAAAAACTGCAAAAACAGAAACAAGAATAAAAGAAGCCGTAAAACTTGGATTTAATAAGATTATCTGCTCTAAATTTGAAAATTTAACGTATGACTTTATATCTTCCGTCTCACATTTAAAGAACCTAAAAGAGATAATTAAATGAGTATAGTTTATGAAATAAGAAATTTGGAAGAAGCACGTAATTTTTTATCTAGTGTAGAAGAGCAGCTGATATTAACAAATCATGCCTCTAGCGTAAAATATTATGGTATACTAGCAATTGATTACATGTTTAAAACTCTAAGTAAAGAATTTCCGAAAAAAGTTTTAGATCTTACCGTAAATGTAGGAGAGGATCACGCCGCTTTATTTACTGCAATCAAACTAGGCTATAAGAATATATCATATACAGGGAATTCTGATGAAGCTAGGGGATTATTGTACGGATATCAAACCGTCATTGCGAGCGACTGAAAGGAGCACGGCAATCCAGAAAATAATTAAAAAAATGCTAAAAATTAGCATTTTTAACTGGATTGCTTCGTCAATTACTCCGTAATTTTCCTCACAATGACGGATAAACCTATCCATGCAACAAAGCCTACATTTCCTCATAATGACGAAAATTTAATAATAAAAACCATGAATATTAAAGATATAGGAGTAATAATTGCTAAAAAACCTTTGAAAGAAAATACATTTATTATTACGGTTTTTACTAAAAATCATGGTTTATATTCGGGAGCTGTAAAAGAATTTTCTAGAAAAAGTAAATTTATATATCAAGAAGGGAATATTGTAGATTTTCTTTGGCAGGCAAGATTACATGAACATATTGGCATGGCTAAATGTGAACTCATTAAATCTTACACCGGTTATTTTATCACAAATAAAGCTAAATTATATGCCTTTAATTCCGTTATATCTTTAATCAAAGAGTTATTTCATGAAAGAGAAAAACATTCTAAATTTTTTTCATTTCTAATTAACTATTTAAATAATTTATCAAAGAATTTTTGTTTTCGTGATTATATTAATTTTGAGCTAGCTTTACTTGCCGAGACGGGTTATAAGCTTGATCTTACCAAGTGCGGCGTGAGCCATGTTACAACTGATTTAATCTATGTATCACCTAAATCAGCTAGAGCATTATCATATGAAGTAGGAAAACCTTATAAAGATAAATTATTGATGTTACCAAGATTTTTACTTTCAGATAATAGTGAAATTACATTAGAAGAAAAACAGCAAGCTTTAGCTCTAACAAACTATTTTTTTAATAGATATTTATTTCATAACAATAGGCAGGTTGAAGCACGCCAAACTTTTATTGAATATACTTTAAATAATTTTTAGAGACTATATTTTATTTTTCTTATTTTATGATATACTTACTTAAGTAAGTATGTAATATGACTAGACTAAGCATAGATATACCAAACGAATTACATCATTTTCTTAAAGTTTACACTGCACATAAAAATGATACTATTATTTTGTAAGAGAAGCGATATATCATAAAATAGAACAGGAAAAAGAATTAAATGCAAAATCAATAAAAATATTAGAAGAATCAGCAAAAGGTTTAAATATTAATAAATATTCTTCGTATAAAGAAATGTATAAAAAGCTTAATTTTTTATTCCATGTCATTCCTGCTTTCGCGGGAATGACATAAGGGCTTTTCAAAAATTTCGGTACACTATATACATACTGGTACACATAGTGACTTATTCAAATAATAATCCATGAAAATACTAGCATTTGACACAGCCAATAATACTGCATCAGTAGCAATATCCGAAAATGAGAATATCCTTGCATGTATAGAAGAACTACGTCCTTCTATGCAAGCAGAAAATCTAATGCCGATGATAGAAGACGTGATGAAATCAGCTAAATGTTCATATGATGATTTAGATTATTTAGCGGTAACTAACGGACCAGGTAGCTTTACCGGCATTAGAATAGGACTTGCTAGTGCTAAAGGTATATTATTTTCCAAGGAGAATATTAAAGCAGTAGCGGTTAGCAATTTTGAATATGCTTATTTTAGAGCCATAACTCAAGTTAAAGATTATGATAAAATATATGTCTTTTTAAACGCTTATCGCTCACAGCTTTATATGCAAGTTTTTCATAAATCAAGAAAAATAGAAGAGCCGTTATTGATAGATTTCGAGTATGCTATAAAACTGCTTACAAATGAGAAAGGGAATATAGTTTGTTGCGGTAGCGGACTTGAATTTATATATCACCAAATTATGCATTTGCCGAATATAATAACCTTGCCACGTTTTGCACGAGTTAAAGCTTGGGTTACCTGTAGATACATTGCTAGTAGATTGTCGAGCGATATAAAATTAAACAGCTCTATCGAACCACTATACATACGCCCTCCTGATGCTAAAATCGCAATCAATTATGCCATTCCTAGTAAAAAGTAGGAATCCATTTACTAGATTTCTGTAATCAACGAAATGACATAAGAGCTTTATTATACGTATACTACATCATCTTCATAATTAAAGACTCCAAAATAATTATAAGATAATTCCACCTGATAACTTATAGTAAAATCACTATTAGAGTGTTCTACTTGATTATCTGATACTTCTATTTCATCTTCACAATCAGAGAATCCCGAATCACTATCAGATACTGCACCTGATTCTTGCTTTACACACTTCTTGTCGTGTATTAAGGCTATTATTTGCCCAACTGATGATTTCGATAAATCATGATTATCCGAGTCAATAATATCAATGATTCTTACTAGGCTTTCATCTGAGGCGTGAGAAATTATTGTTGCTCGCTTATCATTTGAAATATTACTCATGATTCTTACTAAATTTTTATTTGGAATAATATCAAAATTTTCTGCAAGTGTTTCTTCTCCTGCTAAAATAATTATATTTTCAAGCTGTTCATCAGAAATATCCTCATCTGATAATTTTTTTAGTTCCTGCTCGGTAAGCTCTTCTAAAGAAAGGGTCGTATCTATATATGTATTTAATTTATCTAATGGAATAAATTTCATTAATTTTTCAAAATGCTCCGGCAAAATATAATTAACTAATTTTTGTGCTTGTTCATCGGAAATATTATTAATTAATTCTACCAATTTTTTATATGTCATCTTTTCAAAAACTTCATCTAATTCATTTTCAGACGTGTTTAAAATTTCTTCTACTAACTCATTATCAGAAAGAGTTTCAAGTTGATCTAAGAGATTAAATGTTTCTTCAGCGTTATTATTTAAATAAGAAAAAACTTTATTACTCACAAAATTAAAAGTTTCAGCAACTTTAGAAGAAAGAACACTAGATGTATTTTTTATAATATTAAAACTCTTTACTCCAAAATCATAAACTATTTTTAATGATGAACTAAATGTACTAAAAAAACCTTTACTTTTAGGTGTGTTAGTTACTTTTTCACTACCATCAAGCTCATTTAAAATATCTGTAAATCTGATTTGAGAGATACCTAGAGTATCTGGCTGACCTTTTACTGCTTCTTGGAAGATTATTTTAGAATTTAAAAAAGGATATTTAGCTTGAGCTTCTACTATTTTTTTATTACATCTTGCACTTTTTTCGTCATACTGCTTAATTGAATTATCTAACGCTGCTAAAAAATCAGTATTTTCTTCTTGATTAGTAGTTTGCTTTGGAGAAGTTATAAACTCAAATTCATTGTTAGCAAGATAGGAGGCTGACTTTGGAGCAGTATTATGTGGGATTAAATTTTGTAACTTATTAAAAATTGATGTTATTGCCATAATTCTTCCTCATTTCTAATTATAATAATCAGCGTTGCATTATAATAGAAATTATGAGGAGGTCAAGACAAAGGCTAATAATTATTAACTTTTTATTATATTTTACTTAAAAGGGATATTCTACTAAATGTCATGCCCGCGAAAGTAGGAAGTTATTGCGTGGTTCTCACTTTTCGTCATTGCGAGGAAACTACGAAGTAATTGACGAAGCAATCTCAGGAGTTTATTATTATTTCATGAGATTGCCATGCAGTCTACGACTACTCGCAATGACGATTTAGTAGTATCCATGCAACAACGCCACAGTACTTGTATGATAATGTAGCCAATTTTTGAAGTTCAACGAGTATATTATAATTGTCTTTGTTCTTGAATTAGCTCAAAAACTTCAACTGTGTCTCCTTCTCTAATATCTTCGTAATTTTCAAATGCTATACCACATTCATATCCTTCTCTAACTTCTTTAACTTCATCTTTAAAGCGTTTTAAAGTTTTGAGTTTTCCTTCATGAATGACTACATTATCACGTAATAAGCGTACGCCCGCTCCTTTCTTAATAATTCCTTTAGTTACATAGCTACCGGCGATTTTGCCGACTTTGATAATATTAAATATTTGTCTAATTTCTGCGCTTCCGATATACTGCTCTCTAACGATCGGATCAAGCATACCGCTCATAATGGCTTTTATATCATCAATTAAATGATATATTATACTATAATATCGAATATCGACTTTTTCTTTTTCTGCGGCAGTTAAGGCATTTGCCCCTGCTCTAACGTTAAAGCCAACAATAATAGCCGAAGAAGCATGTGCAAGAGATACATCGGATTCCGTTATCGACCCTACGCCGCTATGAAGTATACGAAGCTTTATCTCATCACTCGGTAACTTTAATAAGCTACCTGAAATAGCTTCAACCGACCCTTGAACATCACCCTTAATAATTAAAGGTAATTCCTTAATTTTACTATTACCGGAAGCTTTTAAAAACAAATCTTCTAAACTTGAACGCGGTGCAATAGATATTTTTTTTTCTTTAGCAAGACGCATTCTATATTCGGCTATATCTTTTGCTTGTTTCTCATTTTGTACTATGTTAAATTTATCGCCGGCAAAAGGCACTTCATTTAAACCCTGAATTTCTACAGGAACAGACGGAGTTGCTTCTACTATTTCTAGTCCCTTATCATTAGTCATCTTTTTAACTTTACCATAAGAAGTACCAGCTATTATAATGTCACTGTTTCTTAAAGTACCTCGCTGAACTAATATAGTGGTTAGCGTTCCTCTTCCTTGTTCAATTTTTGACTCGATTACAACACCGGCAGCTGAACCGAAAGGATTTGCCTTTAAATCCTGCATTTCTGCAATTAATAAAATTGCTTCTTCAAGTTTATCTAAGTTAATTTTCTTTAGTGCCGAGATAGGAATAACCATAACGTCACCACCTGCATCTTCGCCGATAATTTCGTGGACATATAATTCGTTCTTTACACGCTCAATATCAATATCAGGCTTATCAATCTTATTAATAGCTACAATTATAGGAACGCCCGCTGCTTTCGCATGATTAATTGCCTCAACAGTTTGCGTTTTGATTCCATCATCTGCTGCGACCACTATAATAACTATATCCGTTACTTTAGCACCTCTTGACCGCATTTCCGAAAAAGCTTCATGCCCCGGAGTATCAATAAAAGTAATTGCTCTACCGTCTGCAAGAGTTACTCTATAAGCTCCAATATGTTGTGTAATTCCGCCTAGCTCACTTGCAGCAATATCTGTAGACTTAAGAGCGTCAAGCAATGAGGTTTTACCATGATCGACATGACCCATTACCGTCACAACCGGAGCACGCGTTCTTAAATCCTCAACCTTATCATCACTAATTAAAACATTTTCAACATCTGACTCTTGGACTCTTTTTACCGTATGCCCTAAATTTGTTGCAACTAGTTCTGCCGTATCGGCATCTATTGTTTGGCTAGCATTTGCAAGAATACCGAGTTTCATTAATTCTTTAATTACATCAGCCACTCTTTCAGACATAGCGTTTGCAAGATCGCCGACTCCGATAACTTCTGGGATCGTCACTTCTCTATATACTTTCTCAGGTGCTTGTGATACTAATTTACGCTTTTCTTTTTCTCTAGCTCTTTTTATAGAAGCAAGACTTCTAGTTCTACCGCTGCCGCTTTCGTCGTCGCTACTAAGCATATTAAAAAGATCGGCTTTTTTGAATTTTTTTGGCTCTTCTAACTTAATTTTTGGTGCGACTATTTTACTATCTGCTGTTTTATCTAATTCTTTCTCTGATTCTATACCGTAACGTGTTCGCATTCCTACTAAAGGAGACTTTACAAAAGCTTCTTCTTTCTTTTTAGGTATTTGTGACGGTATATCTTCATCATCTACGATTTTAGCACTAACTTCTACTTTATTTTCTTCGGTATTTTGCTGTTTTTGTTCAACTTCTTTATCAGTTTCTAGCGGTTCTATTTTTGAGTTAGCAGACTGGTTAATACTTGCAAGTTTACTTAAAGTGCTTATTTTTGAAGGGTCATTTAATTTAGATTGCTCAGCAGCTTTTTTAAGAATAGATAAACGTCTGTTAAATTCTTCCTTATTAGCATCAATAACAGTTTGATCTAAGCTATTCCTTCCTTTATTTAATGAAAGGGTAGTAGCACTACCAGTAGAGCTTTTTCTAACTTCTACTAGCGTTTTAGATTTAGCATTAACAAAGCTCTGAGCTCCTGTAAGAGAGTTAAAAGACTTATTAAGCGATAATTTTGAATTGCCAAGTGTCAACTTTTTGGGTTTGATTTCCTGGTTATCCGTCATATTTAAAACCTTTGTGTTTCTGTTTTTTCCGTCTACTACTTGATTATGTCATTCCTAGCTAAAAGCGGCGTTGCTCGCATGGCTCGTGTATGTCATTCCCGAGAAAGCGGGAATCCACTAAAATCTATAAAAAACTTGTTTTTACAGGTTTATTTTATCAAGGACGCCCTAAAATTACTAAGCTATTTATTCTGGATGCCTGCTTTCGCAGGAATGACATACACCCTACATTCAACCCACTAACTATCCTTCAATTCACCATGCTGTCTAGCAGTTTTAATCAGCAATTTAATATTTTCGTCCGTTATATTAGAATTTGGAGCTAAATTTTTAAATTCATTTACGCTCATCTCTCCTAAATCTTCTATGGTCTTTATACCATATTCAGCAAATTTTAATATTAATTCAAGCGATAATTCTAATATATCTATTAATTCTTGCTCAACTCCTAGATCCTCTAGCTTTTTGATAATCTTTTCATTCTTAAGGTCGACGTAATTAATAGCTCGATTTTTAATCTCTACAGCAAGTTCTTCCTCAAAGCCTTCGATTCTTGTTAAAGTACTAATCTCACTACTAGCAATTTGTTCTACTGAATTAAATCCCGTTACCGATAAAAGCTGACCTATAACTTCTTCAACATCTAAAGCTTCCATAAATAATTCCGTAGAAGTTAAGAACTCTTCATTTCTTCTTTTTGATTCTTGCTCTTCGGTCATTATATCGATATTCCAACCTGTAAGCTGAGAAGCTAACCGAACATTCTGCCCTCTTCTACCTATTGCAATACTTTGATTTTCTTGCGAAACTACTACTTCTACCTTATGCCTATCCTCATCAATCAAAATTTTTGTGATTTCCCCAGGTGCAAGCGGTGCAAGAGCATTAACTATAAACTGTGCAAGATCATTACTCCATAATACTATATCAATTTTCTCTCCGTTTAATTCATTTGTTACAGCTTTTACTCTATTACCTCTAATACCTACGCATGAGCCTACGGGATCTATACTACTATCGGAAGCAAATACCGCTATTTTTGCTTTTGAACCGGGATCACGTGCTACTGATTTTATTTGAATAATAGCTTCAAGAATTTCAGGTACTTCTAGCTTAAATAGTTTAACTAGCATCTGGTTATCTACTCTAGACAAGAAAATCTGCGGTCCTTTTGTTTCTTGCCTTACATCCTGTACATATGCTTTTATACGATCATTAGGTTTAAAATTCTCACCCTTAATTAATTGATCTTTTTTTATTATTGCTTCAGCACGACTCAAGTCAACTATTATATCACCGTATTCTATTCTCTTAACTATCCCGTTTATAATTTCGCCTTTTCTATCTTTAAAGTCATGATATTGTTTTTCACGTTCAGCTTCTATAACACGTTGAGTTATAACTTGTTTTGCAGCTTGAGCCGATACTCTAGCATGATCAATCGGCGGTAAATATTCATATATCTCATCACCGATTTTAGCTTCTGGATTCTTTATTAAAGCTTCTTCAAGTGAGATTTGCGTTAAGTAATCTTCTACATCTTCTACTATTTTTAAGGTCCTTAAAAGATTTATCTCACCGGTTTTCCTATTTATCTGAGCTTTAATATTATATTCATTACCGTATTTTTTCCGTCCTGCTGCTTGTACCGCTTGTTCAACCGTTGAAATCAAAATTTCTTTTGATATTCCTTTCTCACGGGCTACAGAGTCTATAATTTGTAAAATTTCTACATTACCTATATTAGACATACATTATCTCTTATTGCTTTAGCAATTTTTTAAATACTTCTTCAGTTAAAACTAGATTAGCATTTTTAATTAAATCATAATCAATTAGTACTTCTTGTTCTTCACATTTTAAATATATTTTATTATTTTCGGCTTTAATTATTTTACCCTGATAACGAGTTTTGTCGTTCAATAATTCTTTAAGTTTGATTTTAACTTCTCTTTCTAAAAATCTATTATAATTTTCAAACTTTACTAACGGACGTTCAAGACCGCTTGATGCTACCTCTAAAGAATATGCAGCTTCTATTAAATCTTCAATATCTAGAATAGCGGAGATAGTCCTACTTGCTTTAGTACAATCTTCCACAGATATTCTTTCGCCGTTTAAGCTATCAATCAATATCTCGACTACTTTAGGATTAACACCTTTAAACTTAACAAGAACTAACTCAAACCCCATATCCGTCAAGGATTCTTCTATTACGTTTGTTATTTGTTGTTCAATAGTTTGCATATTTGATATTTATAACAAAAAAGGTGGGATAAACCCACCTATCTATAATTTTTATAATGCTTATCCGTAATAAAAATATACTAATTAGAATATATAAGCAATATTTAACTTTATATTTTTGTAAAACTACATATTCATAAATGGGCAAATACTCGATAATCCCTCTTGTCCGCTTAGAGATGGATCATAGTCTCCTCCTGATGAACAAAATGCTTCTACATGAATCTGAGTATACATAACCCCCATTTTCGCTTCTAATATATGCCGCACATGATCGTTAAAAGAATGAGGACCACAAATTTCATCAGTTTCACCTTTTAAAATGCCTAATAAAAATTCTTCAGCTATTCACCGGTATGATAATGTATCACTGTTTTTATTTCTAGTAGAGTGAATAATGTGCATAACGGCGGGAAACTTAACATTTTCTTCATTTGTTATACTATTAATTCTAGAAATAGAATGGCTTTCTCCCGACCCGCCGCTGATAAGAGCGAGATCTTTATTATTTTCTATATCTGATTCAATATATGAAGGGTGTACTTTTACCAGCTGATTTTCAGAATCAAATAGATAATTTGTTACAGTTCCATTAGGATTTTTCTTTATTAAGCATTCATAATAATGACCTTCTTCATCATGACCGGTTTTTATAACTGTAAATTCACTGTATTTTTCTCCTACTTTAACAGTAATAATTTGCCCATGTTTGTGCGGTATTACTTTTTGTTCATTTTGTCTATAAAATTTTATTTTTGCCATATTTTTATCAGCACTTTCTATTTCGATT
Source organism: Rickettsia aeschlimannii (assembly GCF_047973405.1). Lineage (NCBI taxonomy): Bacteria > Pseudomonadati > Pseudomonadota > Alphaproteobacteria > Rickettsiales > Rickettsiaceae > Rickettsia > Rickettsia aeschlimannii. The sequence continues at coordinate 150,879 of NZ_JBFQGO010000004.1, read as the reverse complement.
TTTATTTTATGACTTTCAAAACTCTCTATATTATACTTTGCTTTTAATTCATCATATTGCTTCTTTTCAGCACTTACAAAATGCTTTCCTATTATATTTAATATTTCCGTTACCAGCTTGTTACCATCATCTACATTTGATATAAGCTCTTCAGCAACAGGTTGATATAACGCTGAAGGAATATTACGCCCTACATGTATACCAACAATTTTTGATACCGCCCTTTTAAATTTATGATCATTCTCTAATGCTGATTGGATCACTTCTAAAAGATCTATTTCATCTGTTTCGCTATATGAACTTAAAAACTTTAGAATACTACTGCCGGTAAGATTTAAAAAATTTTTCATTGCATTTGGCTGTATTCCTTTCTCAGGTTTTTTAGTATTAAAACTATTACTATTAAAAAATTCATTTACCACTGCTTCATATCTAGTTGCTAAATTTCCATAAAAATTTAAAGATTTAGTAATATCAAAATTCTTAAATAGCTCATCAGCTTTTCTTATTTCTCTCACTATAGTTGTTCCAGACATGATTACTCCTTTTTTAATAATATAACTTTTACTATAATATGCATTTAAAATACATATTATAGTAACTAGACTTATATAGACGTTTTTTTATATATTCAAGGTAAAAATAAATAAAATTTTTATGCAGTTAACAAGTTTTACCGACTACGGGTTACGTAGCCTTATATATCTTGCTTCAAAACCGGAAAGAATTTGTAGTGTAAAAGAGATATCAGAATACTATAATATTTCCCTTAATCATTTGATAAAAGTGATTCATAGATTAGCACAATTAGGATATATTAATAGTAGTAAAGGAAAAGGAGGAGGAATTAAGCTAGCATTTAGCCCTTCTTCCATGAAGTTGGGAGATATAATAGAAAAATTAGAACCTAATATGGATATAGTAGAATGTTTCAATAAAAATACTAATAGCTGCAGAATTACAAATTCATGCCAATTTAAACATTTTATTAAAGAAGCAAGTGAAGCATTTATAAAAACATTGAATAATTATACATTAGAAGATGCAATGATTACTAAAACAATTCAAATTAAGGATAAACTATAGAAAAATAACCGTTTTTCTTTTTCCGCATATTAAAAACTCTTGATTCCCCTTAGCTCCCAGTATTGGACTTGCTATTATACCGAATATTTTAAAATTATGCTCTTTCTCAAGCCAATCTTTGATTTTATCGCATACTTTTTGATGTAAGAGAGGATTTTTAATAATTCCTCCCTGCTCTACTTCATGCTTTTCGACCTCAAACTGCGGTTTTATTAAAGCAATAAGCATGCAATCTTCTTTAACTAAATTTAGTGCAGTCGGTAATATAGTAGTTAAACTAATAAAGCTGGCATCACAAACAATTAAATCAGGCTTCGTTATTATTTGTTTATCGGTCAAATATCGTGCATTAGTCTTCTCAAGCACCTTAATGTGTGGATTGTCGCGTAATTTAGGATGAAGTTCGCCATAACCGACATCTACGGCAAAAATTAATGTTGCTTTACGCTCAAGTAACACTTCTGTAAAACCGCCGGTGCTACTACCGATGTCAATACAAACTAAATTTTCGGGATCAATTTTAAAATAATCCAAAGCGGCAATTAATTTTAATGCCCCTCTTGAAACATAATTATGCTTCGGTAGCTTTACCTTAATGTCGGTGTTATTTATATTAACCTGTATCCCAGACTTAATTAATTGCTCATGCTTATTATGTACTTTACCTTGGATAATCAAGCTTCGTGCTATGGTAATATCTGTTACAAAACCTTTTTGCAGCAAATATTCATCAAGCCTTATTTTAGTCATTACTTGTTTAAATTTGAATTTAACTTATGTTATAAGGGCTCATGAGATAGAAAATATACAATTTGTCTAATTGAAAGTTACAGTTTCAATTAGACATAATATATTTGAGCCATACAATAATGCTGCAACTGAAGGGAGCATGGTAATCTAGAAAAACATTCAAACCCTAACCAATATATGTCTTTTCTTACCGGCAGAGAGCTTTATAACATTTTTATCGAGTAAGAAATTAGTGTTAATTATCATATTTTCATCTTCGACTAATCTATCATTTATCTTAGCACCATTCCCTCTTATAAGCTTGCGTGCTTCCGATTTAGAAGTAGCAAGCCCTGCTTCATGAAATAATTCATATGCACTAATACCTACTTGTAATACTTCCTGCTCTAAAACAACGGTAGGTAAATTCTCATCAATTTGTCCTTCTTCAAATATCTTTACTGCAGTTTCTAGAGCTGATTTTGCTGCCTGCTCCGAGTGACAAAGCTTAGTTAGCTCATAAGCAAGCTGTTTTTTAGCTGCATTAATATCTTCTGCCGCTAAACTCTCAAACCTATTAAGCTCTTCTTGAGTGAACTCGCTATATAATTTGGCAAATCTAACTATGTCGGCATCTTCGCAGTTACGCCAATATTGGTAATAATCATACGGGCTTAGCAAATCTTCATTAAGCCATACCGCTCCCGCAGCAGTCTTGCCCATCTTAGCACCGGAACTAGTCGTAAGTAGCGGTGTCGTCATACCGAATACTTCTTTGCCGCTTATTTTACGAATTAAATCTACTCCCATTACGATATTGCCCCACTGATCACTACCGCCAAGCTGCAAGCTGCAATTGTAATACTTGTTTAAATAGTAAAAATCATAGGCTTGCAATAACATATAGTTAAATTCTAAGAAGCTTAAATGCTGCTCACGCTCAAGCCTTAGTTTTACCGAATCCATAGTCAGCATACGGTTTACCGAGAAATAGCTACCGAAATCCCGTAGAAAATCTAGATAATTGAACGAATCTAACCACTCTGCGTTATCCAGCATAATAGCATCACTTTTACCGTCACCGAATTTGATAAACTTCGACAAAGATTTTTTAATACCTTCGGCATTTTTAGCTATATCTTCTTTGCTTAAAATTTTGCGCACTTCGTCTTTCCAAGTAGGATCACCGATTTTACTCGTACCGCCGCCGATAATTACAATAGGCTTATGCCCGTGCTGCTGAAGCAATCGCAGAATCATTATCTGCATTAAACTACCGATGTGGAGTGATGTAGCAGTACAGTCAAAGCCTATATACGCAGCTATTTTTGTTTCTTTCGTTATAGCAGTTAACCGCCCCAAATCGGTACATTGATGAAAATATCCTTTATTTATAAATTCTTCTATAAAACGCATAATATATTATTTCTTATTTTTTAAAAATTCCTTTTTTGCTTTTCTGCTAGGAAATAAAGTGTTAAGGAAAATAGCATCTTTATCACCTCTTATATAAAGTACTGCATATACTTGTGCAATCATTCGAACATATAAAATTTTTTGACCTTTATATTTCTCTTGATTATGATGTAATTTAATATCTAATAAATTACCATCAGCAATCGACTGTATTATTTCTTCAAAGCCTATACCACGCTCATGCAATAACTTAACGTTCTTTTCATGATTATATCTATACTTGGTCATAATATTTAGAGTTTAGTAGCGTCTGAATGAATTAGCATATTAAGATAGGTCTGATAAGGCAAACCATGCTTAGAAGCTTTAATTTTTATTGCTTCTATGTCATGTTCTGCAATCCTAATAGTAACAGATCTTTTTTTACTAAGATGTGCTTTTGCAAATTTTTGAAGCAAAGCTATTTCACTTCTATCATCAATTTTTTGCTGCTTTTCAAAATTATCTTCAATATCTTGTTCGCAAGAATCTAGTTTGATACTCATAATACAACCATTTTCAATGTTATATTTATTATAAAGAATGTGTAAGTACTTTGTCAATACTTGATATATTAGATTATCATGCGAATAGTTGTAAATCTGTACATTGGATTTTGTGAAAGAAATTTAATCTATTTTTTAGTTCTCTTTGCATCATAAGAAGTAAAATATAAATCAAAACAGGTAATAAAGCAAATTTAAGCAAAAGTGTAAAATTAAATAATATTGTTGAATTTTTTATTATAGGAAAAGTTTTATAAAAAAGAATAACAGAATGAAACTAATAATTATACCTATAGTTTTTTGAGCATTATTTAAGATCAAATCAGTATTTAAAACAAATATATACGATACCATAACCCAATAAAGTTCCTATTGGTAATAAAAGCAGTAAGGGAAAAGGACTTTCTTTACATAAAAAGAAACATATACCTATCACAAAAGCCAATATACAATAATAAGATTTAGCACTATTTTCCCATCTACTTATTTGTGCTTGCATAAAATTACTTCTATAAACTAAAACAATTAACACTCCAAAAATCATACCGCCTATAACATCATATATACTATGTACTCCAAGATATAGGCGTGAAAGCATAATATTAATAATCATTGTGATAGATATTATTTTTAACGTTTTTGAATTAAATGATAAAAATATTATCATAAAGAAAACAGTAGCCACCTGTACATCTCCACTAGGGAAACCAAATGATCCATCATTAATAGGTAACATATGTAATATACTAGGCGGACGAGGAATAGAAAAAGCCTTTTTAATAATAACATTCAATAATGTTGCAAATGATATAAGCCAGCCTAAATCCAAAAATAATCTCTTTCTTGGATTTAACCAGTAAGCAATCGCAATAATTGTAATGTAAAAATAATCACTAGCGAAAAAGGGAAATATTTTAAACCAACTAGTTAACATTTCACTTCTAAAATTCAATATACATTCAGGATTTATTTTAAATAACATCATTACATATAATATTTTTTAGAATAGTATAGACATAACCACATATGAGATAGACGGTCAATGATAGAATATGGTTGTTAGGTATTGTAGTAAAAAATTTATTTTTTAAGAAATAATTAATATTCTCTCTTGACATACGACAGTCTATTAGTGCGTAATGCACTTAAGACAAAAAAGGAACTATCAATAACGCATTATAATATTCAGTCTATTTAAATACAGTTTCTAATAACATATCATCTGAAAAAGTAGTAAATAATTCGACTACATATGCAGGAGTAAAAGTGTCTGAAGCAACATTTGAGTATTTTGCTAACGCTACAGCTCATTTTGCAAATGCTATAGAAACTGCTGTAGGTTGTGCAACGTCTGCTGCTACAGCAAGCCGGTTACGGTTATAAAGTACTTGGTAGTGCTTTTATGAGTGCTTGTGCTTATGAAGTAATAGCCGGTAAAGTAATGACAGGACAAACTTTTGGATGGACTATGCCTACATTTGTAAAAGCAGTAATATCAACGGCTGCATGGAGATTTTATGCTCATCCTACAATTGCTATGAGGATTTGTGTTGGAGCAGCTCTTGCATATTCGCCGGAGAACACATTTGAGTTATTAAAAAATACGACTTATACAGGAATAGAAGCAGCAAAATTTGCTTATGAAAATACAGCAGGGATAGAGTAAACGGATAGCCGGCTTAGCTCATCTTGTGTATGATAACTTACCCAAGCTACAGCAAAACTCCTCAAGTGGATCTAACCAGTAGCATAGAAATTTCATGGGTAGATGCTGTTGCATAAATCTCTAAAATAGCCAATAACTAAAAAAGCTGATTATGTCATTCCTGCAAACCAGAGACGTTGTTGCATAAATCGGCGTCATTCCCGCAAGACATTGTTGCGTGAATCAGTAAAACCCACTGTGTCATACCGTGGTTTGACCACGGTATCCCAAAAAATAACTTAAAACACTGGTGGTTCCCGCTACTGCAGGAAAACATTGCCTGCGTAGATCGATTCCACCATTGTCACCCTGTAGCCTGTACCTGCTGGGTCCAGTTAAAAATACTAGTATTTTTTTATCATATTTATGGATCCCGTGGTCAAGCCACGATATAACAACAGGAAATCGATCCACACAGGCAATGCCCCACGGGAATGACACAGAATAAAAACTGTCCGGTTACCTTACTGATATCTGTTATATTTTATAATAATAAAATTTTATTTCGTTGTTTTTAAATGCATCTTTTTTATTCCTAAAACCCTTTTTCAAAGAGCTACAGGAAAAATTAATATTACCGGCTTGAACCGTGTCCGGTCCTTCATTTTTTATTTTCTCTATATCCTTACTACTTGGTACTACAACGGCAATATGCCCTGCTCTTTTTGGATTAGCATTTTTATATACGGATACAACAAAATATCCTTGATTAGCAAATTTTTGTGCTTGAATAAAACTATCATTATGATTTCCTGCTTTAACAAAATTCCATCCGTTCTTTATTCCGTCTGTTTCCAAGCTACTCAGCTTGCTTATTTGATAAAGTAGGTATAAATTCTTTATCGCTTTCAGTATGAGGAAGTAAAGACTGATTTGGAAGCCCCAAGGCTGCACTAGCAGCATACGCAAAACAACTACAATGAGTCAAACGCTTTAACTTAGAAGAGTTATATTTTTCTGTTTCTTCTAATAAATTTTCTCCTGACTTACAATTTATTACATTACCTTTCTGCCACTTTTCCTCAACATTTAAAGAGTTAATTACCGCTAAATTTTTTTAGCACTTTCTGATATATTGTCTGCTTGTGCAGTCATATTAATCCAAAGTTAAGTAAATTATGATTAATTTTATTTTATTCATTTTTTTCTCATATCAATTTATGAACCTCTATATACAATATATAATATAATAATTCAATTATTAATTGTAATTTTTTATATTTTATTATTCAGAGAAACATAAGAACATTCTATGTTTCTTGACAAATGCTATGCTTTTATATATGCTTCTTCGTATGTTAGCAACAAGAAATAAGGCTTAGAATAAGTACTGCAAACTTAGCACCCGTAGCTCAATTGGATAGAGTATATGACTACGGATCATAAGGTTAGGGGTTCGACTCCTCTCGGGTGCGCCATTCTTCAATTTCTTTCACTTTTATGAATAAATCAAACGACGGACGCAGCATAAAATCAAGCTTTTCAGGTTTAAGTATTAGGTTAGCAAAAACTAAAGGTGGTAGAAAAACGATGCGGGCAGCATTATATATGGCAGCTGTTACGTCTGTAAGATATAACTCTGCAGTTAAACCTTGTTATAAAAGACTTGTAGAAAAAGGAAAAGCCAAAAAGTTAGCTCTTATCTTGACTTCTTAAACACAATTACCTATGTAAAGGATAAAGAACTTAAAGGCTTAGTTAAATGCCGTAAGCTGGAACGTGCTATATTTTGAGCAAGGTGGATTTAGCTTTACCAAATGAGATTTAAGCAAGAAAGAAACACATTTATTCCTGGGAAATAAAGATTTTTCTTCTATATAGAGTTATCTCCCAGTTGAGATATTTCTTTTTGACTGATCGTTTAAAGCTTTCCGTTGTACCATACTATTACCTTTAGTGCTTGCTCTTATGTTAACCATTCCTGTTGGAATGACACTTCCAATATTTAAAGCCTTCTGTAGTATTTTTCTAGGTATGTGACTAAATCCTATATCATGTTTTTTACTGTTTTCTAAGTTTTTCTCTAAACTAACCAGATGACTAGAGCCGACACTTGCAATTACATTATATCCTTTACCACGAATCTCATTAATTACGCTCGTCATATATTGTTCACGATTCTCATTATAAAGCGTTGTATCTTTTAAGTGTTCTAGATTTTTACCTTCTAAACTGATAATTTTAATTTTATTTTCTTTAGCTACCTCATATAAAAGAGCATCTTGTAATATAGATGTATTTTCTAGTTCTGCAGGTAGTTTTATAGGAGTATCAGGATTTTTTTCATTATATTCTAATATAGTTGTTATTTTAATTACGTCTTTCATACCGAGATTTTCGCCATATTGCTTACGTTCAATAGCTATTACCGTATTTTTATTAATAGTACCTGCTTGAATTTCAGCGATTAGTGCTTTAGTGTTATTAGTATGATCAGTTAAATGATTATGTTCTGCTCTAATTTCTACTGAGCCTGTTTTTGCAGCTGCTTTTGTATCAATTGCTTTAAAATCTATATTTGCCCCTTCCCTATCAAACTTATTCAGTAACTCTTTATTATCATTTACAGCCGCTAAACGCTTGGTTCAATTATATTTTCCATTTACATTTAGCTCTTCTTGTAATAATAAATTAGTAAGGTTTTCTTTTTCGACGCGAGTAAGATTACTAAACTTCAAGTTTTTGACTAGATCAAAAAGTATGGGCATCACCTCATCAAAGTTGCTTACTTTAAGTTTTTTACTTAACTGCTTCTTAACAATGCTATTAAGTGCCTAATCTTCGCTATCACTTAGCGTTAACTCTTCATTCTCACTGGCACTATGTTTGCGTTTATTTGTATTTATGCTAGATAACTTTACTGCCCTCTTGTACCACTTCGATTGCTACTCCACTTGCAGTGATTCCAGCACGAGCAACTCTAGCACCGTAAAGTGCCGTATCCTCTTGCAGCGTTTTTTCCTGCTGGCTTATTTTACGATTGCCGTTCCTGTGGAGGCTCAGAAGCTTTTGTTTGTGCTGCTTCTAAAAGCTCTACTCTTTCGTATTTATTGAAGATTTAAGCTTATTATCTTCTGCTGCATTTTTTATTCCTTCTTCAGGAGTATTAATAGATGATTTACTGCTTAAATTTTCTTTACTCATGCATATCTCATAAAATTATGTTCTATGTATTTCACATTCTATGTCATTCCCGCAAAAGTGGGAATCCAGTAATCAAGAATCGATAAAAGCATTGTTTGTTTATACTTTTTAAAAGATGGATTCTCGCTTTCGCGGGAATGACATCAGCACTAGCTAGAAATGATACAAAAGAACACTCACCTCTTCCCCATCGCATAGCTAGTAATCAAGTTTTTTACAGGTTTAAAATTATTTATCACCTTAAATCCTATTTGTCTTAAACATCTTAAATTTTTGGAATAATTTGAAAAAATATTATTTAACTCATCAGTCAGCTTATACATAATAAAATTATCCTCTTGCCTTAGCTTTTGATATTCTTGTAATGTGCCATTATTACTAACTATCATACTCAAAATCTCTATATCCTTTATGCCCTGATTAAGCCCTTGTCCGGCAAGCGGATGTACTGTGTGGGCAGTGTCGGCAATAAGCACTATACGGTTATGAAAATATCTATTTGCTATACGGGCTTTTAGTGGAAAGCTGCTAATCTCACTATCAATAGTAATTTTACCTAGGGAATTACCGGCATTTCTTTGAGTTAAAAATCTAACTTCTTCTACAGGCAAATTAACAATTAAAGCAGCCTGATCAGAAGAAGTGGACCATATTACGGATGAAGCATATTGATCTTTTAAAGGCAGCAAAGCAAAAGGACCAAGCGGCAGAAAATGCTCCATAGCACAATTTTCATGCGGCTTTTCATGCTTAATATTAAATGTAAGAGCAGTTTGATACGATTTCTCAATTTCATTAGCAAAGTAATGAGACCTCACTTTTGAATTTGCTCCGTCACATATAATTAATAAATTACACTTAATTTGTTTATCATCAAATTTTATAATCGAGTAGTCATTATGGCTTATAACCTCTTGATATTGATTATTATCAATTAATGTTATCAACGGATTATTAGTTATTTTTGACAATAGCATTTTTTTAAAGTCGCTATTCTTAACCACATATCCAAGTACAGAGTCAGCGTCATTTCGTAAGTCTAATATCTCTGAAGCCTTATTATCTACTACATATATGTCTTGCATTTCTGCTACACACTTCTCAAGCTCTTCCCATATATCAATAGAGAATAAGAAATTTTTAGAATGCGGAGTTAAAGCAGTAGTTCTTATATCTTTAAAAAACTCTGGGCTTTTTACCGATTTACTCTCGAATATATTAGTTTTTATACCCTTTTGTGCAAAAGAAAGCGCCGTTAGCATGCCGCTAAGACCGCATCCTAAAATTACCGTATTAGACATCTTCCCAAACTCTACTTCTAGAGGTAATTTGTGCGTCGATTCGATACTCGCATTCTCACGCACGCTTGTGTACGCTGCAGTGCTGCGTTTCGTGTCTCCTACAAGTTCCTCTCTATAAGCAAATTTGGAAAGATGTCTATCAATCTGTTTTTTTTTCATTCGATTCATTTATGAAATATTTTAAATATCCGTTTGTTGCTATAAAGCTTAGAAGAAAATAAATAATTGCTATATCCAAATATGAACTATTGCCTGAGTATAAACCTAAACAACAAATAAATAAACTCGCTAAAGTCGTGAAGCTATTTAAAATCAATAAATTTGTAAAAATATCCGTTTTGCTGATAAATAGGTAGGTTATTAAGCAAATAAATAATGAAATAATAATTAAAAAGATGTTAAGCATAATTTTTAAAATCGGTTTTACTGTTGGATACACAATTGTCGTCGTCATTGCGAGGAAATTGCATAGCAATTGACGAAGCAATCTCAGGAGCTTGTTATTATTTCATGAGATTGCCACGCTCCCTACGGTCGCTCGCAATGACGACTTGGATATCTTACCCCTCTCCTCATTATATATAATCATTTATAACACTACAAACTGCAAATAAAATTAATTAAAATTCCTTAAATAATTTTAATATTATGTAATCTTAGCCAACCTTTACATTATAAATAGCTATTGTGACAAAAATGTTATAAAAAAATGTTGCTTTCTTTTACATTCGGCATTAACGTATATATATTTAGGTTTTCTTGCGTACGATTTCTAATTGATTCACTATTTTACGATGTTTTTTAGCGAGAATTAATAAGATTTTGAAAGAATTAGTTATTCATATTTCAAAAAAAATCTTATAATTTGCAGCAAAAAATATCGTAAAATAGTGAATCAATTAGAAATCGTACGCAAGAAAACCTAGTATTAATATTTTTAAGGTAAATTGTAATGTCACAACTAGATGTTTTAATAGTAGACGATGAAGAGAGTATACGAAATCTCATTGCTGCAAATTTGAAAGATGAAGGTTTTAACCCTAAGGTTGCCGCTAATAGTACTCAAGCCCTTAAAATACTTTCCGAAAAACCGATCTCTGCAGTTATACTTGATATTTGGCTTCAAGGAAGCGAAATTGACGGGCTTGGGATTTTAGAGATAATTAAAAAACGCTATCCTTTAATGCCGGTAATAATTATTAGCGGTCACGGTACTATAGAAACAGCAGTAAATGCTATAAAAATGGGTGCTTACGATTATATAGAAAAACCGTTTAATAATGATAAATTAGTTATTTTACTTACAAGAGCTTGTGAAGTAACAAAGTTAAAACGTGAAAATATAGATTTAAAATCAAAGGTTATAGATAAAACTGAATTAGTAGGCAGATGTTCGGTAACTTTAAAATATAAAATGGAAATAGAAAAGGCAGCTAGCTCTAGCAGTCGTATAATGATTCACGGTAAAGTCGGTAGCGGTAAAGAACTTGCAGCAAGGTTAATTCATAAACAATCTAAAAGGGTTAATAATCCGTTCATTATTTTCAGCCCTACCTGTATGACTACGGAAAAAATCAATCAAGAATTATTCGGCGAATCGGAAAAGCAGGCAAATAATAATAAACGCCCTACTATCTTAGAATTTGCCAATAACGGTACTTTATATATAGATGAGGTCAGTAATATTCCTATTCCTATCCAAGTAAAATTATTAAAATTCCTTAAAGATCAAACTATTACAAAACCTTGCGGAAAAAATATTAAAGTTGATATAAAAATTATCACCGGTACTTCTAAAAATATCCAAGATGAAGTTAATAACGGCAAATTCCTAGAAGATCTATATTATCGCCTTAATGTATCCTCTCTAAAAGTACCTTCATTATATGAAAGAAAAGAAGATATACCGCTACTCGTTAAATATTTTGTTAAGCAACTTTCAAAATTTTCAGGTTTAAAAGAACGTAGCTTTGCCGATGAAACTATCGCTGCTCTTCAATCCTATGAATGGCCAGGCAATATTAGACAATTACGTAACGTTGTTGAATGGACTTTAATTATGAATCCGTTAACTACAGGTAATAATGAAATTATCAAACCTTATATGATACCTTCTGAAATATTAGCAAATAGCGCTAATCTTACAAAACTTGAAGATAGCTTTGATATGTTATCTATGACGCTTAGAGAAGCTAGAGAAGTTTTTGAGCGTCAATATCTATCGGCACAAATGAGTCGTTTTAATAATAATATTTCAAAAACATCCTCATTTGTCGGTATGGAAAGATCGGCTTTGCATCGTAAATTAAAATTATTAAGCTTACATATACCTCCTACAAATAGAATAAATGAAAAAGAATATGAGGAAGCAAATGCTTAAAGTCATATCAATAATTACTATTTATTTGTTATTAGGCAGCTGCTCCCAATCTACTCGTGATGCGAACGGATTACTTACGGATAGCCAAAGCACGGTAATTCGGAATTATATAATATCGCAAAATTCTAAAAACCTTAAAGTGAACCTTAAAGAGAAGTTCGGTTCAAATTTAAAAGGAGTAAAATTAATAGGAGTAAAGCTAATAAATGAAGATTTATCAGGAATAGATTTAACTTCCTGCGAAATATTACGTGCTGATTTTGCAGGTAGCAATTTAGAAAAAGCAATACTTACAAATGCTATAATTCAAGAAAGTAATTTTGCAGATTCGGTAATAAAAAATATTTCCGGATATAATTCTGACTTTCAAGGTTCAATTTTTCACAATATAATATTACAAAATACAAATTTTGTTCAATCAAATTTTAGCGATACTGCTTTTAATAAAACTACTATAATAAATGTCAACTTTGAAAATTCTAAATTTAGTCATGTATTATGGAGCAATAATACTATCGACGGTGTTAATTTTCAAAAAGCTAACCTAAAGAATAATAGCTTTAAAAATACTAATATAACAAATTCAATATTTTACGGTACGGATTTAGAAAAAAGTGTAATAAATAATACCAATTTTACTAATAATTATTTTGAATCTAGCGACCTAAGTCAAACTAAATTAACAGCAGTAATAATTAAGGATTCTAACTTCTCACAAAGTATTTTTAATGAAGTAAATTTTAATAACGTACAAAGTAATAACTCTTTCTTTTCATACGCTTCCTTTCAAGATTCAACATTACAAAATATTAGCCTTACTAAATGTGATTTACAAAATAGTACGATTAGTAGTTCAGTTTTAAATCATTTTAAAATCGATAATGCTATATTAAATAATATGAATCTAAACGATAATAAATTTAATAATTTATCAATAAAAAATAGTAATGCTAATTTTGTAAGGATTAATAAAACTAAAGGCTCAAATATTACTTTAGATAATATTAGCTATACTAATAATATTTTTAGCAATAATGATTTTAAACAATTTATAGTGATTAATACTGACTTAAACAGCAGTGAAATAATAAACTCAAATATAACTAACGGACAATTTAATAATATAAATTTTTCTAAATCTTTAATACAAAACGTAAATTTTTCAAATGTTAAAATTACTTTAGGCAATTTAAACCAAATAGCTCTAATAAATTCCAATCTAACAAATACTGCGGTTATTAACTCCGTCCTTTCTAATTCGCAAATAAATAATATTAACTACCAAGCGTATTCCGGTTTTATTAATACTAATGTTTCTAATAATATTATTTTAAATAGTGATAATTTGAGCAAAATTCTACCAAATAATATAGTAATAAATTCGGTAAAAGATTTGCAAAAAATAACTCACTTAGCAAATATGAATTTAACAAATTTTGACTTGAGCAACTTAATATTTGATAGAGTAGATTTTTCAAATAGTATCTTTAAAAATGCTAACCTAACAAATACGGTAATAAAAAATTCTATTTTAAAAGAGGCGAATTTTTCTGCAGCAATACTTACTAAAACAGATTTTTCAAACTCAATATTAACAGATAGTATATTTAAATCAGCTAAAATTGAGCAGGCTGGCTTTAATAACTCCGACCTAACAAATGCTGATTTTACCGAAGCAGCAATTAAAGATACTTCGTTTGATAAAGCTAAGACAAACGGGATGAAAGGAGTAGAATAATCTTTTAATACCTTGGTCCTTATACGAATATTCAGTATGTCATCCCCGCGTGACATTGTTGCATGAATCAGTAAATGCTATGTCATTCCCCGCGAAAGCGGGAATCTAGTAAAACATATAAAAAATTTTTTATATGCTTATTTTGTTAAAGGTATAATTTTGTCTATTTTTCTAGATTCCTGCTTTCGCAGAAATGACATAGCATTTACCTTTGGTTGCTCTTTGAAGACCTTGCTTTATTAGTAGGAGTATTAGATGGTGTAAATGAATTATTATTTATAAAAGCAGTAGGACTTTGCTGCTTCATTCTATTAATAATTTGTTGTTGTTTAAGATTATTTATCTTTTGTTTTCCGGCTATCCTTATATATTTAGTAATTTTGGCAGTTTCTACAAATATTTCCTTAGGAGTTTGTAGCTGATCAATTCGCTCATAATGTTTTTTAAGAAACTCTTCTTTTATCTTTGGCTTTATTCCTTTCAAATCAACATATGCTCTATATAACTTCTTTAATTTTATTTGTTGCTTGGAAGATTTTTGAGGAAGTGATTTAATCGAATTAACAAGACTACTACCTATTTCTTTTATAATATTAACTGCAGGCGAAGCTATTTTCTTTATTCCTTCATAAATTTTACCTAACACACTAGCGATAACATCTAATAGTTTAGGCGCATATTCTTTAGATATAGGCGGTATATCTCTAATAATATCTCTCGCTTCAGTTAGATTATTAGCTAAATGGAGTAATGCTTTTTTCTCCTCTAACTCGGTAGAGCGATTAGCATATGAACTAGCTATATCTGCCTGAGCATCTATAGTATCGGTAATTATTGATTTAGTATCATTAAAAGAAAGATCTATAGATGTCTTTTTTTGCGTTATAGGGCTGTCTTCTCTTAATTTATCTAGCCTATCACGTATTGCTTGGTCTTTTTGATCATTAAGGCTTTTACTTTTTTGTTCTAGTTTAAGCTCAGATTGCAACTGCTCAATTAGATCGTCTACTTCATTACCAGATTTTTTTGTGGGGATATAAAGTCTATCTTGGAGCTTTGCAAACCTTTCTTCTAATTCTTCAAGTGATGGAGGAGTGCCTTTAAGTTTTGCTAGTCTTTCTTCTAATTCTTTTATTATTTGATCGTCCTGCTTTTTCTTAGACATATATACCTCTATAATAATTCCTAGGTTTTGTAAAAGAAAATTAATAAGATTTTTGCAATAATAGTTATTCCTATTTCAAAAAAATCTTATGATTTACAACAAAAAATAGATTAATTTAATTTTCCGCACGCAAGGCCTAGTTATTAATAACACAAACTACTAACTAAAATAAAGTATTTTTTGATATGAGTTAAGATATAATTATATAAAGCTAGCCATTACCCGCGTGGATCAGTTCTGCCATTGTCACCTAGTTCCTTGATCACGTGGTCTAGTTAAAAATACTAATACTATTAGTATTTTAAGTTGTTTTCTGGATACCGCACAATTCAGCTAATTCTGCACATGCCTTATTTTCTCATATAACTTTAAACATTTTTCTTTTTTAACCATTCCCTAGCTTCGTCAGTAGTGTAAGTTTTAAAATCAGGGGCATTAAATTCTTTGCAAAGCAATTTTAGCATCTTCTGAATCTTCTTGCATTTCCTGTAGATAATATTCAATTGCTTTACGTACTATATCCCCTTTTGATCTGTCTAAGTTTTTTGCTGACTATGTAAACTATTATTTAGTTCGTCCGGAATAGTTAAATTCAGTCTTGCCATCTTGTGACCTATCTTTAATTAATAACACATTACGACACATAATAGCACAAACTATAAACTGAAAAAAGCTATAAATACTTATCCAACACGTCCGACATAATTTTACGAGCTACAGGGGCGGCGGCTTTACTACCACCTCCGCCATGATCAATAAAGACGGTAACGGAATAACTAGGATCGTGATAAGGAGCGAAGCCTAAGAACAAGGCATGATTACGCCTCTCCCAAGCAATCGATTTACGGCTTAAATCATCTTTAGCATTTAGTTTGCCTTGCACCTGCGAAGTACCGGTTTTACCAGCGAGCTGCCTATTTTTGCCTAAAATTCTATTATAATACGCCGTACCTCCCGCAACATTAACGGTATTATACAAACTTTCTTGGATTATTGTGATATTTTCGGGCTTAATATTGACATTATAAAATTCCGGATCATTTTTTAATATTCTAGGCGTATACAGTTTACCGTTACTTGCAATAGCCGTAATAAACCTTGCAAGCTGCATCGGCGTTACCCCTAAAAACCCCTGTCCGATTGCTAAATTAAAACTATCTCCTATTGACCAAGGAAGCTTGAATTTTTTCTTTTTCCACTCTTTTGACGGTACAAACCCGCTACTTTCAGGAGCTAAATCAATACCAGTTTTTGAGCCGAGGCCAAATTCTCTTGCAACTTCAAAAATTTTATCTGGACCTATTATTCTCGCTAATTCATACATATAAATATTACAAGAATGCTTTAAAGCAGAAATCATATCTAAAGTTCCATGTCCGCTATGATTCCAACATCTAAAACTATTAGTACCAAGAGCAGAGCTACCGTCGCAAAAAACGCTTTTATTAGGATTAATGCCTACTTCAAGGGCTGCAAGTACGGTAATTATTTTAAAAACCGAGCCTGGAGGATAAGAATTTTGTATTACCTTATTAATTAAAGGCTTATAAGGATCACTCGTTAAACTTTGCCAATAATTTTCTGATAATTTACTGAAATAATTTGATTCAAAACCCGGGGTAGAAGCACAAATTAGTACATTTCCAGTTTTAGTATCCATAACTATTGCCGAAGAACCTTTAGGATTTAAATATTGCTGGATATTTTGCTGAAGAGACGCATCGATATTTAAATGCATATCTTCACCCGATTTAGTAGGGGTTCCTGCTATTTCTCTTACCTGCTTACCGTAAGCGTTTACTTCAACTTTTTTATAACCAAATTCTCCTCGTAGTTTGTTATCGTAATATTTTTCAATACCGGATTTACCGATATTAAAATTGCTTAAACTATGTATATTTAATTCCCGCTTCTCTTGCTCATTTATTTGACCAAGATAACCGATTAAATGAGAAGTAACGCTTGAAAAAGGATAAAACCTTAAATAACCTATATCAATAAATATTGAAGCGAGTTTATGCTTTTGTTCTTCAATCATTGATACTTGCTGCCAATCAAGCTGATCAAATATTATTAAAGGAGTGTGGCGACTAGATTTTTTAATTTTTTGCTTAATATAATTATATTTTTCCGGAGATAAATTTAGAATATTACTAATTATTTCTAATTCATCCCTATAATTATTATTAATGCTCCTATCTATTACTAGCTGATAACATGGTTTATTAGTAGCTAAAATATTGCCGTCTAAATCGTAAATTCTTCCTCTAGTCGGCGGAAGTACAACGAAATTAATACGATTCTTATCCGATAAAGTCTTATATTCTTCGCTTTTAATAAGCTGTAAATAAAACATTCTTATTCCAAGCAACGATAAAAATCCGAGTTTACCTAATCCGATTATAAAGGCTCTTCGTGAAATTAACTCACCATGTAGTATTTTCTTATTTAGCATACTTTTTAAAGTAATTCATAGGAGAGTCAAGTATAAGACGAATTATATTATAAGAAAATATAGTTGTTAAAAATTGAAAGAAAATTATTAAATATCCGTCTACTTCTAGCTTCTTGATTGTTATTAGTAAATATTTAAAATTCAATATAAATAAACAATAAACGCAAAAAATAATGAAATTTATTAAATAGTTTTTAGCTACAAAATATTTTGAAGATAATTTATAAATCGTATATGCCGATAAAAAAACTAGCGAATTTGTACCGATAGGCATACCGTTTATTTGATCTATAAATAGACCGAGAAAAAATATGCTAAAAATATTTAAGGAATATAACGACATAAAATAATAAATAAATATAATTTCCATCGCCGGAAAGATTCTGCTTTGAATACTTATTTTATAACTCACTAACGGAAATAATATTATAAAAAAACATAGCAAAGCAAACAACAATTTTAATATTATTTGTAAGCTATTTTTATATATTTCCTGTTTTATCTTTAACATAAATAGTTTTTTGTTATATAGTTTTGTACTATGTCATACCGTGGCTTGATCGGCAATTAGGTTGCCATCCCACAGCTTGATCGCAGGATCTATATAAACAACATTTTGTGTGGTCATTTTTACTGGACCCGGTGTAAGGTCATAAGCCACGGGGTGACAATAGAAAAATCGAAGCCACCCAACGACCATATCAACCGTATACAAAATATAAATTAATTTTCTATTTTTGTACAGTTTTAAAAAATGAATATGGATTCTACAATAACTCACAACAACTAGGGTTAGGTCTTTTATCATTACCGCTAAGCTCTAATTCTTCTTGTTCCTCGGAACTTGTGGATATAAATAGTTGTTTTGATATAATATTATTTATTGTTGTCGTAGGATCAAAATACTTAAGCCGTAGGATAGGTATACTAGGTTTATCTGTTATATTTTTATTTTTTGACATAAAAACCTCCTTTTTAGCTTATAAATACGTCATTGCCAGAAAATTTAGGCTTTTGTTACACAGATCGTTTTATGTCATCCCCGCCTATGCGGGAATGACATCAAGTAGGTTTTACCGATCTACGCAACAATGCCTGCTCGCAATGACAAAATCTATAATTATTAGGTAATATTTTAACTTTCTTCCTCACTTTGCTCTATCGGTTCTAAACCATATAAAGATATCATACGTTCAAATACTCTACCTGCAGTAGGGGCAGCCGTCCAGCTTGCGGTTGCAAAGCCAAAGCTTTCTTTAGTCGGTTTCGGCTCATCAAATCTAATAAAAATAATATATTGCGGGTTAGATGCAGGCAACATACCTAAAAACGATGACGCTCTACTATTTTTTAGATATTTCTTTTTTCCCCCTGCCCCTTGTGAAAGTTTTTCTGCCGTACCGGTCTTACCGCCAATAAGATAGCCTTTGACCTCTGCTCTTTTACCATTACCTTCTTTTACTACCGATCTAAATAATTTCTTCATTTGGGTAGAGGTATTTTCACTAAAAACTTTTGTACCTATTACTTTTTCATCCTTTCTTTTTAATAAAGTAAGATCATATAAAGTACCGCCGTTAACAACCGGTAACATTGCTCTAACAAAATGCAAAGGGCTAATCGAAATGCCGTAGCCATACGACATAGTAACACTCGTTAACTCATTCCATCTTTTCTCGGAAGGAAATAACGGAGTACCTCGTTCAGGTAATTCTATTTGTAACTGATCTAATAGACCTAATTTCTTTAGGTATTTTTTAAAATTGCTTTTACCGATTTCAAGCATAATTTGACTTGTGCCAATATTTGAAGAATATAGAAAAATCTCAGGTACACTATGCCATCCTTGCCTTGGCGTATAATCCTTAAGCTGGAATCCTCCTACTTTCATATAGCTTATATCATAAGCATCATTCATATTTATTGCACCGGTATCAAAGCCGACTGCCATAGTTAATGCCTTAAACACCGAACCCATTTCGTAAATGCCGAGACTTGCTATATTAAACAGCTCTTCCGGTTTGGCTAAACTCGGATAATGCGGATCGAAATCAGGCTTATTTACTAATGCTAAAATCTCGCCATTATTTGGATCAGCAATAATGCCTACTGCTCCTATGGCCTTAAATTGCTTTAAAGTTTTATCAATCTCCTCACTTAAAATACTTTGTAATCTGATATCAATAGATAATTGAAGCGGTTCTTTCCGATTCTTTGGTTCGTTTAATTCATAATCAGAATTAGTTAAATACTTATCATAAGCGAGCTCTAAGCCACTAAGCCCTACTGAGTCTCTACCTACATAACCGACAACATGCGACAATAAATTAGAAAAGGTATAAATTCGTTTCTGCTCTTCTTCAAATTCAAAACCAAGTAACCCAAGGCTAGTTATCTTTTCTTGCTGACTAGGTAGTAAATCCCTTTTTACCCATATAAAGCTTTTATTTGACTTAAGTTCTGCAAGTAATTTGGCTTTATTAATATCAGGTAGAATTTCTGCTAGCTTTTTTACGGAAGTTTCAGGATCAAGTACTATTTGTGGATTAGCAAATAATGAGGCAGAAGGTAGGTTCACTGCTAATAAATTACCGTTTCGATCAACTATTTCTTTTCTAAATTGATGATTTTTTTTAAAGGAATTAATATTTTTATCGTAAACATTCGTAGCAACGATTATCAATCTGTAAGATAAAGTACAAAAAAGAAAAGAAAAGCCACAAATAACCATTAATAATCGGATTTTTATATTTTTACTACAAACATTCCAAATTATTAGACTTTTAATTGCAGGTTTCCATTTTCCCAAAATTTGTTTCATTATGTTATTTATGGTGTTTCAAACACTAATATTTCTACAATCCTTATGTCATTCCCGCGAAAGCGGGAATCCAGTACTTATTTTTTGAAAAGCTCGATTTATCTCGCTTTACCCTAGATTCCCGCCTACGTGGGAATGACATCGAACGCTTTTTCCAAGCCATGCAACAATCCTACCAAGATACGAAGATCAACTTCAAAAAGAGCAAGGAATCGACAAGACGAGGAACAGAGCGTATACTTTAATACGTGAGTACCGCAGTGCTTGTAGGATGACGTAGCCAATTTTTGAAGTTCATCGAGTATCCTTCACTCTACTCGAAACAGTCTGTATATACTTATTATTTGTAATTCTTTTGTAACGCCATTTACTATTCTTGGAAATACTAATATTATGATTAAATTTAATATTTTGATCGATATTTGGCCCTAACGGATCTTTTATCATTTGATAAGATTTAACTGTTTCTAATTTTAAATAAGCCGCCGCAAGTTTTTCCAATCTAGCCGGCAAAAGTAGATAAGCTTGCTCTGCTTTTAAAATATGAATATTATTATTCTCACTATTTATCTGTTTTACAACACTACTTAATTGATAATCAAGAGTTGAGACTCGCTCCTTTATGCTAAACAAACTACATATTGCTATAATTGTTATCAATAATGTTAAATAGTGAAGCTTTCTTATACTCATAATTAATTACTCATATATCGCTTTTGCTGCTCGCAGTTTTGCCGATCTCGCTCTAATATTTAGCCCTACTTCTTTATCTGACGATGCTAGAGCTTTGTTAGTAATAATCTTAAGCCATTTATTTGGATCAATCGTCATGTTGTCTTTAGCATATTTTGATCTTACTACCGGCTTTTCCGAATTTTCTTTAAAGAAATTCTTAACTATCCTATCTTCTAAAGAGTGAAAAGACACCACAACTAAACGTCCGTCTTTCTTTAATATATTTTTTACATTCACTAAAAACTGCTCTAACTCCCCAAGCTCATCGTTTACATAAATCCTAATGGCTTGAAAGGTTTTAGTTGCAGGATCAATTTTGCCTTTTCTAAATCCTATACTACTTCTAACAATCTCGGCTAACTTGCCTGTACTATCAATTCTCGCCGTTTTTCTATATTCTACAATTCTCTTAGCAATTCTTCGTGAAAAGCTCTCATCTCCATATTTGTAAATTACGTCAGCTAGCTCTTTTTCCTCTGCCGTATTTACAAACTCCTCAGCACTAAGCCCTTGCCCGCTCATACGCATATCGAGTGGTCCGTCATGCAAAAACGAAAATCCTCTATCTGCTATATCTAACTGCATTGATGAAACGCCTAAATCCAACACTATCCCATCAAATTTTTTTTCCTTAAGCTTTGCAAAACTATCCGCAAAATTCGTTTCTACAAAATCAAATCTCTCACCATAATTTTGCTGAATTTCTTCGACTCTTTTAATCACGTTTGGATCACGATCCAAGGCTATGACATAACAGTTACAGCTTTCTAATATTGCTTTGCTATATCCTCCTGCTCCAAACGTACAATCTAAATAAGACTCACCATCTTTTGGGCTTAAGACCTCTAACATTTCATTTAGCATTACAGGCACGTGAGATTGTATCATTAATGAGCATTCCTTAGAGTTAACCGCTTTTCATGAGCAATTTTTTGAGCGGCATTTAAATATTTCTCAAAATTTTGCGGCTGCCAAATCTCAAAAATCACCCCTTTACCTACAAAACATGCTTGCTCTTCGATTCCTGCATGCTTCATTAAAGATTGCGGCAATATAACTCTTCCCTCCCCATCAAAGGAAAGTTGTACAGCCTCCCCGAATATCATAGTCTCAAACGCATCACGCTCCTCAGAATAAGGATCAAGCGTCTCTATCATCTGCCTTAATTTCTCGATATGCGAAATACCGCACACCTCTATACAATTATTCCTAATCGACGGATAAGCAATTACACCGTTAAATAATTCTTTCCCTAGTACTGCACGGTAATTCGCTGGCACCGACACCCTATTCTTTTTATCAACACCATTTACATACTTAGATAAAAATACATTCATTGGTATAATTTGGGTTAATTTGGGATTTGATGGGGAACTATAGGATATTATAGGAATATCAAGGAGTCAAGGTTTTTTAATAAGGATGAGTTAAATTATTAAGATGTCATACCGTGGCTTGACCACGGTATCCAAAAAAATAATTTAAAATACTAATATTAGTATTTTAGAATGGATTCCGCGATCAAGTCGCGGGATAACAGAGGGGGGATTGATCCACATAACAACGCCATACAGGAATGACATCGAACCACACAACAAAGCTTAATCGAATGATTTTATGGATTTTTTTTAAGTGATTTTCACCTTGAAAATTCATATTATTTAATATATTAATTTAAGGTAAATGATTATAGTAATTTTATGGCTAAAGTTAGAGAAATAGAAACGAACATGGCTACTCTAATAACAGAACAAACATCTTCTTATGATGCAGGTATGGTGTCTGGATGTTACCTTACTAGAGCAGACGCCCCCTAATTCCTATTTCTTCTTCCAATTTTATCCCTAGCATTAGTTTATCGGCCATTCAAGAAGTACCACTGATATCTTCATCTTCTGCACAAGACTCCGGCTACATTACACTAGATAAACTATTCGAACAGTTTCATATCACTTACGAAGCATATTCTTTTTACCAATCCAAGTTTTTTCAAACCGCTCAACTAAAACATCTTATAAAAAAGGCTTTAGATCAAGGTGATGATATCAATATTCAAGATTCGTTTAATCATACAGTTCTACATAAGGCTGTTTACTGCAAACTTTATGATATAGCTGAATTTTTTTACTAGAAAAAGGAGCTTCAACAGAGTTAAAAGATTTAGATGGATATACACCTCTCCAATTAGTTATTCATGAAGGCTACACAGAAATGGTTAAATTACTAATAATATATGGAGCAGATCACCGAGATAAAAAACTAATAGAATTAGTACCCGATGACAAACCTGAATTAAAAGCTTTTTTAAGCCTTGCAATAGCGTCTCAAAATAATAATTCTAGCACAATAGATAATTCTCTTGTTACCACTAAAGATATAGAAAAATTAAATGATACTGTAAATAAAATTGTTGTGGTTGCTGATGAAAATCCTGAAGAGTTGGGACTTGAATTAGCTGGTGAAGTACATGAATAGGTTTCTTAAACATACTAAATAATGACCTATAGAACTATTTTAATATAGGTTAATTTAAAAAATATTGACTTATTAATTTTTATTATATTTTATTTGAAATAATTATTGATTAATGTTAGTAATGATTTTATTTTTTACATAAATAAAGGTTAATTATGCCGCAACTTAAAATAGGTATTTTTAAAATATATAAATATTGTAAAAATATAAAAACTACAACTCAATCAAACGCTAACTATCTCCTAAAGAAAAAAACTACTGCAAAAAAATTAAACCCCACGGTAAAATATATAAATATGATCCCAACCAAGATATTTGGACACCGGATACTGAACTTCTTGGAACAGATTATGGCACATAATTATAAATCTAGCATTCTTGACTAAATATATATTGTGAACAAATGCTAAGTTTGAGCTTTAAAATCTAATTTATGTTTAATTTACCTATTGATAATATTATCGTATTCATATACCTAACATCTATTCTACTTATTGGTATATATTACCGAGCTAAACATAGTAGTTTTAAGAACTATGCAAATGTTGAAAGTAAAGCGCAAAATAGTAAGCTATTATTAATAGCTACGATATTTGCAAGTTCTGTCGGAGGAGCCACCACTTTCGGCATTATGGAAAAGGCTTTTTTGGGGCATGAATATTATGCTTACGCTCTTATACTTACAATACCTATAGATATATTAATTGCAATCTATATAGTGCCTTTAATTGCCAAACATTACGGAGCTGAAAGCATCGGCGATATCCTGAGTACATATTACGGCAATATAGGTCGTTTTATCGGAGGGGTTAGTTCGGTTATCGTTTCAGTGGGGTTTTTGGCTGCTCAAATAAGCGTAAGCGGCTATATTTTTCAATATATCTTAGAAATAAATTATGTAAATGGGGTAATTTTAAGTTATAGTATAGTACTTATATATACTACAATAGGCGGTTTACAATCTATTGTTTTTACTAATTTACTACAATTTTTGGCGATGATAATCGCTATACCAACCATAACTTTTATCAGTTTAAATAAAATCGGTTTTGTAGATTTTATTAATAACCTACCTACGGAAAATGCAAATTTTGATCAGAGCAATCTACTTTCTTATACAATTGCAGCAGCTTTAAGCTTTAGCGTCATGAATCTATATCCTACATTTATTCAAAGAGCTTTAATTAATAAAAATCCTACGCAAACAACTAAAGCAATATATGCAAAATCCGCTATATATTTTTTCTTCTTGATTTGCATTACTTTAAATGGTTTAATTGCTTATAAGCTTTATCCAAACCAACCGTCAAATTTAGTATTACCTTATTTAATCAACCAAATCATCCCGACTTTAATTCAAGGGGTAGTAATGAGCGGACTCTTAGCTGCCGTTATGTCTACTGCTGATTCTGATTTAAACGTTACTTCTATAGCTATTGTTAAAGATATAATCAATCCTATTTTTAAGGTTAAAAATCAGCAAAAATTATTATTAATTGTTCGCATTATTAACGTTATAATAGGAAGTTTTGCAATAATTGTAGCTTTAAAATTTAGTAATGTAATTGACTTAGTAGTATTCTTCACTGGTTTCTGGGGACCGGTAATATTAGTACTGTTAATAACAACGCTTTTTGGTATCAGAACATCTAAAACTATAATGGTCTTATCATCACTTGGCGGAGCAGCTACCTTCTTAATATGGGAATATTATTCTTTATCGTTGCAATATTTCAACCTTAGAGGAGTGTTTATAGGGACGATGGTGAGTCTTGTGATATTTATTCTAGGATGGTGGTATTCTAATGTCATTACGAGGAAAGTCATATAAAATATATTACATATTTACTTGAAGTTTTAAATAATTTAATATATTAACTCAAGGTTAATAATTGTTATGAGGATTTTATGTCTAAGCAAAATAGCATTGAAGGAAAATATAGCATAATAATTCCTATTGAAGACGAGAATGGGAGAATAAAATTTAAGCTTAATTCACGTGATGACGTTAATGGCAGCACTTTAGCTGATATAGCTACGTATTCAGAAAATATGCGTAATATGTATTACTCTACTAAGCAAAAAAATGATGCTATTAACTCTTTAATGACATGAGCTTTAAATTATTCTATTCATGGTACAATGACTCCACATTATCCTGACTTAACTAAATTTAATATTAATAATTTATCTTGGAATGATGAACCTAAATTAATAGGCGAAGCATGCCAAGAACTTAAAGATCCTATTGAGGATATAAAAAGCTAGCCTTATTGCATGAATCCAGAAACCTGCTCGATGTCATTCCCGCGTAGGCTGGAATTCAGTGACAAGTAGCACTATTTTTAAAGATCCTAACAAATTCTTTATTATTTGCATAAAGAATAGTATTTATTAGCTTTTTGATGTCTCTGCTATCATGATATAATCTTAATCCTTCAGCTAATACTAGCTCAGCACTTTTAGCAAAAAAATCATCTAATTTTGGATTATAATTACTAAAACTACTTGCTATATCATTAAAATCCCAAATTTCATGACAATCATTACACGGCAGCCATGCTGAAGTATTCTCTTGCAAGGGATTGTAGCTTCAGTATTTTTAATATACCCTTTCTCTGGAATATTCCATGAAGTGATATAATGAATAATTTTATGACTTAATATATGAATCTATTGTTTTTTTAAGCTGATAATACTGATGAATTTTTTTGCATCATATTGCTTAAATAATTGATCTAAATCCTCTGCGTCATTAACCTCTCCAAAATCATTTGTAAAAATTTCTTCTTGTTTTTCCTTACTTAATTGGTTTGCATATTCCTTAGCTTTATTTATGTCATTATTTAAGTAAAGCAGCATTTATTCCAATTTCTAAAGTTTCTTCATTTGCATCTTCTGCCATTAACGAGATGCTGGCAGCATTAAGGACTTCTGTTATTTCTTCTTTTTTTAATGTATTTGCATTATAAATTATAGAATTTGGATCAGGAAAAGCTGCTAAAGTAGATAAATTTAAACTTTTATAAATAGCAATGTTGTTAGGAATGTTATTTAATATATTACGTGCTATATCCAATTGTTTTGTATAAATGGCAACCGAAAGTACAAGTAACTCATCAGTATTATTGACATCAGTTTTTTTAATTATTATATTTAAATCCTTTGCTAAACGTATTTTTTGTGCAATTTTTCTCTCATCTGAAAGAGCAGTATATTTATAACGCTCAAACCTTTGAACGTGGTAATAAATTTTTAGAATTCATTGTCTCTAATTTTTCATTGGTGATATTATTTAAGTCTCGACCTAATTTTAGTAAAACTTTAAGGCTACCTTCAAACATTTTATTTAGTAAATTTTCTATATTTTTTGAATCAGAGTGATAACCATAGATAGCCCATAAATTATATATGATTTCTTCCTCTTCAGCTAACCAACCCTATCTATTGCACTATTATAATATTTTATAGCAAGTTCTAACTGGCCAGTTTTATAATAAACAACTCCTAAGTTATACTGACACCAACCTATATCTTTGGCATTTACTTGATCATCCTATAGTGATATTGCTAAGTGCTGCCGTAAGCAATTCTTTAGCTTCATCTAAGTGATTATTATTAATTAACATGGTAGAGAGCGGTAATATTGTAATAATGCTTTATATGAGGTGTTAAATCTTTAATAATTTTATCTCCATACTCCATTTTGATATAAACTGATTGATTAACTCAAATAAAGTATTGGTATAAGCTTTATGAATTTGAAATTCGTATTGGGAATATATTAAATTTAAATCTATATTTGCTTTTGACAATATATCTATAAATAATTTTTCTGCTACTTCCACATGGTTATTCATTATACTGCAATGTATAGCAGTGATCATCCCTTAAAGTTGAAGAAAATATTTATAAAATTAATAGTTTCGGGTTCTTTATTTACAATAGAAGTACTATAAGTTTTGGGGCTTATAAAAATGCTAATTTCTTTATTCGTTTTTAATGCAACATGATATTTGCTTAAGGGTTCTTGCTTGCAGCACTTTATGTTCTTGAATATTTTTATATTCATAATTATCAAATAAAGTTTTTAGTGTATTAAGTTTTAGGCTTGTTACTTGTGGAATACCCAATTTTTTGTTGTTTTGCTATCTAAAGAGTTTAAAAGAGTTGTTGCTATTTCTGCACTGGCATCTATAGAACTTTTTACATTTTTTAATGGTTCTATTCATTCCCCCGCTACAATCTATTATTTTATTGTGTGACAATGCTATAGGATTAAATTTTAAAGACTTTTTTGATTTAAACTTGAGACTGCTGAAGATTTAGGATTTTTTATCATAATAAATACTTATTAATAAATAGGCATATATTATATAAGTAAATCCACTATTTTGTAAAGAAAATACTAATTTTTTAATTAAAATTAATAACTTGAAGCATTTCTCTATTGGTATTTCACCTCTGCTATTTTAACTCTTAATAAACACCAATTCGTTATCGGATGAGTATTTAGTACTAAAAATGCATAACCTAAATATGAGAAATTCTTAAGTAGCTCAGGTGAGTCAATTAAGTTGTTAGCAATAACCTTGACCATTGCCACCCGAGTTTTTTTAGCATTTATACCGATTGTTGATAATTTAGCGTTCCTATTTTCTTTAAAATGAACGTTAACTAATTGATATTTAAGTTTATTACAGATGAATATTCTTGTGATGCTAGGTTGAGTAAATATTTATTTTCCTGTTTAGCAAGAATTTTATTAATATAATTAGTGACTTCATCTTGCCAAAAGTTTGTTAAATTTATTTCATTTAATTTTGTTGCCATTTCTAATCTATACGGCTTAATAAGTATCTAGCGGTTTTAAGACTCCGTAAAGTCCTGATATAATAAGCAAATGTGATTGCAGGAAATTTAATTCGTGGTTAGTTAATTTTTCTATATGTATATTATTAAAAACATCTCCTGCATAAGCAAAAATAGCCACTTTACTTCTTTATTTATAGTGCAAGTTTTGCACTTATATTCATTATTTTCGATAATTGATTCTCAGAATAGCTTTGGAGTGTAGAAAGTAATTGATTAGTTAACGTAAGGGACATTGGAGTTGTCAGCTCCGTCTTGGGAGCTAACTTCTCGAAATTTAGAGTTTTAGCAGAAGAAATAATAGCAAGCATTTCTATCTAGCCGGAGTACTCGGAAGAGATGAAGTAGTGCTAGCGATATTTCTGTTGGTACTATCGATTGTTTGCATAATTGCATAGCTTGGATCACCGTCAAGCTCTACTACTTCTTTGGGTTTTGTAGTTTTTTGACCGGTACAGCCAATTAAAGCTATAGAAGCAAATAAAATTATTAAATATCTTATCATAAATACCCTGTTTTAATTTTACACTTAAGATAGCTGCCTATTATTATAATGTCAAGTGAGAGGGAAATTTTATTACCCTACCCTATAACCTTTCAGTAATAGTCTAAAGATTCTTCATAATATTTTAAATCTAATTCTGCATAATTTAAATTAGGTTCATCTTCGCTTCTTTCTATTTCGGGTTTAGGTTTAGGCTTATCATAATTTTTTCTAGTTTTTAAATAATATTCTAAAGTTTCTTCATATTCCCATCTAGGTAGAGGGTGATTATCAGATTCTTTTTCTAAATATATCATTATTGATGATGTTTTTTCCTTTAAAGATTCATTACATAATTCTTCAACAATAGGATAATATTTTTTCTTATTCAGATACTAAAGGCATGATTGCTGGTTTACTATCATTTAAGTAATTATATGATGCTTCAAAAAAAGAATCATATTTCCTATTACCTATAATATCGTGATATATAAAAGAGTCTATATTAAGTGCTTGAATAACCAGCTGCCCATCTATCGATAATATTTTTTTGAAGAGTTCTAAATCTTCAATATGAAGACCCATGGAAAAATATTATTATGTAGTACCATGCTTTTTATTATTTATTTGCCACTTCTCTATAGTACTATATTTAGCCTATTCCATAACTTATTTACTCCTTAAATAAATTTTTAGGCATTCTGTAATAAACTGTATTATAGAATTTTTCGCTTTCAGGAAATTTGCGTTTGCGGATAGAGAAATTACCGAAATTTCTGATTTCGATACGCTTTTGTTCTTTAAGAGATTCGTTTAAATAATCTAAAATTAAATCTACTGAATCTTTAACATCTTCTTTAGAAAAAGAATTCAGCTTATCATGTATTTTATCTATTAAAAAATCGCTTTGATTCCATTAAAACTATTTTTAAAAAAACTAGGTGCTATACTGTCAAAATCTTCAAGTATTATGTCCATTAATTTTGGTTTTGGTTTTAATTGATAATCTTTAACTAGTAGATTAACATTAATTTTCTGAACTTCCTGTAACCATTTTAATGCAGTATCTTCCGAGCCTATAGCATCCACAAGCTTTAACTTTAAAGCCTGACGACCTGAATATACTCGTCCGTCTGCGAGCTTTTTTACTTCTTCTATAGGAAGATTACGCCTCTCTGAAACAAGTTCAAGGAAGAAATTATAAGTATCTTCTATATTTTCCATAATGGTTACCCGCATTGCTTCCGTCAGTTTTTCGGTAGGATTTGGTACAGCTTTTAATTCACCAGATTTGAAATTATTAAACTTAATCCCCAATTTTTGAGCAAGCTCCGTTACCTCGGCTGTTTGTAGTATTACACCGATTGAACCCGTAATAGTCCCGTTATGGCTGATAATATAATCACCTCCAAGAGAGATTAAATAACCGCCGCTTGCAGCCATTGTTCCCATAACTATCACTACCGGCTTTTTTGCGGATATTTTACGCAGAATATTATAAATTTTTTCAGAGCCGACTACCGTACCGCCGGGAGAATTTACGTTAACTATTAACGCTTTAATATGAGAATCATCGATTATTTTTTTGAGCTTTTTGTCACGCTTTTCGTCTTCAAGAATTATTTCGTCTATTAATATGGAAGCTATATAGTCTTCATTACTATTAATAGGTAAAACCTCTTTTGGAGCAAAATCTTTACCGACTAGTAAAAATACGATCACAATTAAAATAATAGCCGCTAGCTTCCAAATTAACAAACGAGATTTTATTTGTCTTCTTTCAATTAAATAATCAGGTGTTATACTCATGATTTTATATACTTTTTTAGAATACTATAGTCAATTCAGACCTATACTGTGACAGGCATGAGGAGCGAAGCCTATAATAATAGGCGAGCCGACGAACAACTAAGCACAATATAGGTATCAATTGACTATAGACCGTTCTTAGGACGTTCAGGACTCTTCATCATCTCAAAAAACTCACCGTTAGTTTTAGTATTTTCAAGTTTTTTAAGTAAAAATTCTATTGCTTCACTGCTACCCATCGGATCGATAATACGACGAAGAACCCACATTTTATTTAATATTATTTTATCTACTAATAAATCTTCTTTTCTAGTTCCTGATCTAGTTATATCAATAGCCGGATAAATACGCTTATCGGCAATCTTACGATCTAGAACTATCTCGGAATTACCCGTACCTTTAAACTCCTCAAAAATTACCTCATCCATACGAGAACCGGTTTCAATTAAAGCCGTACCGATTATAGTAAGCGAACCACCGTTTTCAATATTTCTTGCTGCTCCGAAAAATCTTTTAGGTCTTTGAAGAGCATTAGCATCAACACCGCCCGTTAATACTTTACCTGATGACGGCACTACGGTATTATAAGCACGAGCTAAACGTGTTATCGCATCTACTAAAATTACCACGTCTTTTTTATGTTCTACTAAACGCTTTGCTTTTTTGATAACCATTTCTGCAAGTTGCACGTGCCTACTTGCCGGTTCATCGAAAGTAGAGCTAACAACCTCCCCACGCACGGAACGTTGCATATCGGTTACTTCTTCAGGTCTTTCGTCTATTAACAGTACTATTAAAAATACTTCCGGATTATTGGTTGTAATTGCATGTGCTATATTTTGTAATAATACGGTTTTACCTGTACGAGGCGGTGCTACTATTAATGCACGTTGTCCTTTACCCATAGGGGCAACAAGTTCAATAACCCGTGTACTAAAATCCTTACTATCTTTACTATTATTTTCAAGTTCTAATCCTAATTTTTCATCAGGATATAATGGGGTTAAATTATCAAAATGAACACGATGATAAGCTTTAGAAGGGTCTTCAAAATTTACTCTATTGACTTTCAGTAAAGCAAAATAACGTTCTCCAGCTTTTGGAGCTCTGATCTGACCTTCTACAGTATCACCGGTACGCAGACCAAAGCGACGAATCTGACTAGGAGAAATATAAATATCATCAGGGCCTGCTAAGTAGTTTACTTCCGGCGAACGTAAAAAACCAAATCCATCAGGTAGTACTTCAAGTACCCCATCTCCCACTATTAAACCTCCCTGCTCTACGGATTTTTTCAAAATTGCAAAAACTAATTCTTGTTTAAGTAATGAATTAATATTTTCAATTTTTAATTCTTCTGCTTGAGCTTGTAGTTCCTCCGGTAATTTACGTTTTAATTGTTTTAAATTAATAATATTACCGTTCTCTGCAAAATTATTATGATTGTTATTGGATTCGGTATTGTTAAGTTCTGCTGTGGATTCTTTATTAGTTGTGTTCATTATTTTATTATTAATAGATTATAATTGAAAAGTTGAGTTAGCAATTAAGTTTAAAGGTAAGTAATATACTTATTTAAATTAGGAATCAAATTAGATTTTTAGAAAGTTTTATTTATTCTTGCGGTTTGAAGAATTATTTATCTTGTTAGCTTATAAGAGCTGTCTATGTATGTAAAAGCATACTAACAACGTTAATAGCACATTGTCAACCCAAATCGTCATTGCGAGCAGGTAATCGATAAATGGTCATTGCAAGAAAATTACGAAGCAATCTTAGGAGTTTATTATTATTTTATGAGATTACCGTACAGCTTACGGCTTGCGTAGCTCATGATGACCCTGGTAACCTCTTCTCGCAATGACGGATAAATCAATCTACGTAACTCTAGCAATCCTTTGATTTTAACAATAACACATTTGTATTAAGTAATGGGATGCATACGTTTTTAACTTCATTTAATAAGGCCTCATTGCTTATTTCTTGGTTTAATTCGCTGCGTACCGCATCAAATATTTCTCTTAAACTTTTCTCTTCTACCATATATTTAAAAATATATTTAGTGCTTCTAAATATCGACATTGAGATATTAACATTATTTAATATCCCATTATTAATAGTAAAATTAATAGCATTATTTACTGCTAAAGGATTAGATTCCAAATGCTCATAAATTTGTTTAGCAAAATTGGCAATATTATGGAAGTACGGTATATTATCAAGGTCATCAAGAGAGGCTACACTGTCTTTTTGATTTGATACGTAAAATGAATGTTTAATAATATTACCGGTAAGTATTTCAGAAATTGCTTCTCTAGTTACTTTATCCATTTTTTTAACTTTTTGTAGAAGTGAAAAATCTTTTATATAATTTTCCGGTCTTAATAAAATTTTCTCTAAAGGATCAAGGTAATCAACAAAATTTAAGCTTGCTTTTTCTACGAATTCATATAACTCAGGAACGGAATAGGCTCTATCCTGTTTGTGCAAGAACATATCATAAACTCCGACGTCACCGTAATTTTGGTAATCTGAAAATAACTCCCAACCTCTTTTATACCAGTTAGTAGCAGGCAAATTATCTAGAATTAGCTTCCCGTTCATTACTTCTTCGACACGGCTTTTAGCATCTTTATTTATCATTTTCATTAAATCCTGAATTTGATAAACACCGGTACGTCCGTATTTAGCATATACCATTAAACCCATACCGCCTGTCGGCTTTAAAGAATCTTTTAGATTTTTTAAACCTTCATCAGGATTTGCTAAATGATGAAGCACGCCGGTACAATTTATATAATCGAATTTTCCAAGTTTTAGATTAGGTATATTTAATATTGAATCATTAATCCATTTAATATTCTTAAGACCTCGTACTTCTGCACGTTTTTGTGCTACTTCCATGCTAGCCTTGCTGAAATCTAGATATATTATTTCAGCATTTTTATCTTTTAACTGCTCGGCAAGATAAATAGTCGAATCACCGGTGCCGCCGCCTGCTATTAAGCATCTAAAATTATTATTAAAATTTTCTTTTCCTTGATATAGAAAATGGTTTAATTCTCCTAAGAACTCACCGCACATTGTAAGTAAACGTTCTTTTTCTTGATTTGGGTCTCTGAAAGGATAAGGATAATCTTGATAATGCTCTTGTACTTCTGCTAAGTCTTTAGAAATTGTAGTATTTTTTGTTTTCTTTAAATTGCTCATAAATTATTATTTTTTAAGTTGTTATTGTATATACTTGCTATCTACTCTTTTAGAATTATATCTTTTATAATTAATTGAATAGTATAATTATCTTGCCAGTTATTAGTTTTTAACGTTCCTATTGCGGCAATATTTTTTGCTTTAGGACTTAATAAAACATCTTCAAATGCAGTTCCTACCGAATTAAAAGCAATAGCAGATAAGGCTTTATTACCAAAGCCTCGCTTATTTGGAACAAGCATACATTTGATATGCTTACTTCCAACGATATCCGCTTTTAATACAAATAAATCATCGAATTTAAATATAGGCTCATGATTTCCTTGGCCGAAAGGCTCTAAAGTGTTTAATTCCTCCATTAAAGGGAAATTCACACTATTAACCGTTAAATCAATATCATATTCCGCATGCTTATAATTTTCTAGTTTATTTATACTAATTCTAAAAGCATTATTAAAAAAATTCTGCAATTCTTGTAATTTGTCAGCAGTTACGGTAAAACCTGCCGCCATAGCATGACCTCCGCCTGCTATTAGCAAATTTTTGCTTTTAGCATTGATAATTTCAGCACCAAAATCAATACCTAAAATAGAACGGCATGAAGCTTTACCAATCCCGTCATTTAAAGCTATAACTGCCACCGGCTTATCAAATTTTTCTTTTAATTTACCGGCAACGACTCCTATAACGCCTGGATGCCATCCTTCTTTTACGATAAATAATAAACTACTATCTTGTTGTGTCAAAGCAATTGCCATCGCTTCTTCTATCATTAATAACTCAATTACTTTACGCTCATTATTATGTTTTTCAAGTTCTTCAGCTAATTTATTTGCTTCATTAGAACAACTAGTAGATAGGAGATTAGCCCCTAAACTTGACTTTCCTACTCTACCGCCCGCATTGATACGCGGACCTAGAATAAACCCTAAATGATAACATTTTGGTATTTCATTAAGTCCTGCCATATCATATAATGTTTTAATCCCTATATTTTGTCTTTGTTGCATTACTTTCAATCCGCTTGCAACAAATGCACGATTTAAGCCTGTTAATTTCATCATATCGCAAACAGTACCAAGAGCCACTAAATCTAGATACTTCATTAGATTAGGCTGAAGCATTGTTTGCGTGAAATAATTTTGCTTCTTTAAATTCGATAATATTGCAGTTGCAAATAAGAAAGCAACTCCTACAGCTGCCAAATGTTTATATTCGCTTTTTTCATCAATACGATTTGGATTTACTATAGCTACTGCATCAGGTAATATTTCCGTAGCTATATGATGATCGATTACTATAACATCAAGGTTAACGCCTTTTGCGTATTTTAGGGCTTCATGTGCCATAGCACCGCAATCAACCGTAATTAATAATTCTGTGCTGTTATCTTTAATTTTTTGCATAGCAAAAGGAGTTGGACCGTATCCTTCAGCTATACGATCGGGAACATAAATATCACATAGTATATTTAAATCTCTAAAAATATTTTTAAGTAAAGCGGCTGAAGTAGCACCGTCTACATCATAATCAGCAAAGATACATATTTTTTGGTTATTTAAAATAGCTGTAACGGTTCTATCTACAGCCTTTTCCATATCAAGTAGATGAAAAGGATCAGGTAATAAATTTTTGATTTTCGGTATCAAAAAATTTTCTACTTCCTCTAGATTATTTACTCTTAATGATACTATCCTAGCAAGTAAATCACTAATTTTAAAACTACGACATAACTCGGTGACTATATCTTCGTTAATCAGTTTCTGCTGCCAGATTTTACCGTTTATAGATGCTTGTGGTTTCATTTGTTTATTAGGCTGTATTTTTGCTGTATATCCCCAAAAGTTTTTTAGCTTCATCATCTGCAATTAAAGCTTCAACAAACTCATCTAATTGTCCGTTTTTAACTACTTCATCTATCTTATAAAGTGTTAAGTTTATTCTATGGTCAGATATTCTTCCTTGTGGGAAATTATAAGTACGTATCCGCTCCGAACGATCTCCCGAACCTACCTGCCCTCTTCTGCTATCGGCTCTTTTTTGTTCCTTTTTACATCGTTCTTCTTCATAAATTCTAGCACGTAGAATTTTTAACGCCTTTGCTTTATTTTTATGCTGTGACTTCTCATCTTGCAAGGCTACGGTAATACCGGTAGGGATATGAGTTATACGTACGGCAGAATCGGTAGTATTAACGTGCTGTCCACCAGCCCCTGAAGCTCTATAAGTATCGATTCTTAAGTCTTTATCTTCAATTTGAATATCAACCTCTTCAGCCTCAGGAAGTACTGCAACCGTTGCTGCCGAAGTATGAATACGTCCTTGTGATTCCGTTTCCGGTACTCTCTGTACTCTATGAACGCCTGACTCAAATTTGAGCTTAGAGAATACACCTTTGCCTTTTATTGACGCCGATGCTTCTTTATAACCGCCTATTCCCGTATTGGAAATTGCTAATATCTCAAAACGCCATCCTTTTAACTCAGCATATCTTTGATACATGTTAAAAAGTACGGCAGCAAAAAGTGCAGCTTCTTCTCCGCCGCTTCCTGCTCTAACTTCAATAATAGCACTTTTACTATCCGCATCATCTTTCGGTAATAAAGCAATTTTTAGGGCTCTTTCAAGTTTTGGTAACGAATTTTCAAGAGTGTGTATTTCGTCTTCAATCATTTTTAAAGTGGCATTATCAAGTCCCA
The DNA here is from genome assembly GCF_047973405.1 of Rickettsia aeschlimannii. Classification (NCBI taxonomy): domain Bacteria; kingdom Pseudomonadati; phylum Pseudomonadota; class Alphaproteobacteria; order Rickettsiales; family Rickettsiaceae; genus Rickettsia; species Rickettsia aeschlimannii. Next base: position 114,110 of record NZ_JBFQGO010000004.1, on the reverse strand, counting down.
CTTCTAGCTTTAAATTATTTGCTTCTTCAAGCTCAGATTTAGCCTTATTATATTCTTTAATTTTTGCTACAACATCTTCAAGTTCTGCATATTCTTTAGATGCCTTAACAAACTCGTCTCCCATAATGCCGGAAGATAGTTTGTTGCCTAAATTTTCGTATTTATCTAAAACTTTTGCTAAATTATCTGAAAAACTCATGTTATTTTATTGTAATTTGTTTATGGGTGAGATTTCAACGTTATTATGAGAAGAAACTGAAAGTTTCGACGAAGCAATCTTAGGATATTTGACGAGATTGCCATGCGGCCTATGGCTGCTCGCAATGACGATTTATATCAACATCAAAACCGGACTCTCTATAAACTTTTTAAATGCTGTCAAGAACTCAGCACCGACTGCTCCGTCTACTACTCGGTGATCGGCAGAAAGAGTTATGTCCATAATTGTTGCTATAGTTATTTGATCATTCTTGACTATAGCACGTTTTGCACTAGCTCCGACGCCCATTATACAACTTTGCGGTGGGTTAATTATAGCATTGAAATTCTTAATACCATACATACCGAGGTTAGAAATGGTAAACCCTCCGCCCTGAAATTCTTCAGGGGTTAATTTATTATCTTTTGCTTTCTTTATTAATTCTTTCATTTCACGAGATAGTTCTAGAATGTTTTTTTGATTGGCATTTTTAACTATCGGCGTAACAAGCCCGTTCTCAATCGCTACCGCTACTGAAATATCGACATTATTGTAATATTTAATTGCACCTTCTCCCCAGCTAGCATTGGCATTTGGCACTTCTTGTAAAGCTTTGGCTACTGCTAAAATAATAAAATCATTAACCGATATCCTTGTTGATTTATCTTCAGAAGAAGATTTATTAATGTCTTCTCTTATATCTAACAATTTATCGACATTACATTCTATAGATAAATAAAAATGTGGAACTGTTTGTTTAGATTCAAGCAGACGCTTGGCTATAATCTTGCGGATATTATTATTTGGTACTAAACGATATTCTTCAGGATTTCTGCTAACTATTTTATTATGAGCAGTGCTAGGAGTATATGATAAGATATCCTGTTTGACTATTCTACCGTGTGGACCGCTACCTTGCACGCTCTCAAATCTAATATTTCCCATTTTTGCAAGTCTTTTTGCAAGCGGTGAGGCGAATATTTTACTAGCATCATGTTTTATAACTGTTACCTGTTCTTCTATATTAGCTATGTTTTCATTGGGTTTCGGAAGATTAGCATCTGTTTTCGGTGACGGTGATACACTATTATTTTTTTCAATAAACGCATCAATGTCCGTTTTTTCTTCTCCCTCTTCACTTAACACGGCAATTAAAGAGTTAACAGGTACATTTTGACTATTTTGTGGGATAACTATTTTGGCAAGTATACCTTCGTCTACTGCTTCTACTTCCATCGTTGCTTTATCGGTTTCAATTTCAGCAATTACTTCTCCAGGATTAACTTTGTCCCCTTCTTTTTTTAACCACCTAGCTAGATTTCCTTCCGTCATAGTTGGAGATAAAGCAGGCATTAAAATTTTAATCGGCATAACTTATTTAGATTTGATTTTTTATTGTTGTTATTACACGTCATTGCGAGGAGAGGCAAAGCCTCGACTACAATTCTTGAGATTGCCACACTCTCTACGTTCGCGCGCAATGATGATTTGAGTAGCTATTGCACCTTAATATCAGGGCTAACGATCATTATCATCTGCTTACCTTCCATTTTAGCATGCTGATCGATTTTAACGAGTCCTTCGAGTCCTACTTCTATACGTTTAAATAGTGCTTGACCGACCTCTTTATGAAGAATCTCTCGTCCCTTAAACCATAAAGAAATTTTTACTTTATCTCCGTCTTTTAAAAATTCTTTTATTTTTCTTAGCTTAGTTTCAAAATCACCTATACTAATATTAGGTTTAAATTTCATTTCTTTAAGTACGATGATTTTTTGCTTTTTGCGTGCTTCATGCAAACGTTTTTTGCTTTCGTACTTAAACTTACCAAAATCTAGAATTTTACAGACAGGGGGTACGGCATTTGGTGATATCTCGACTAAGTCAAGATCGGCTCTTTCCGCCATATCTAATGCTTCTCTAATATTTACGACGCCGTGCATTTCGCCGTTTTCGCCTACTAAACGAACTTCTCTAGCTCTGATTTCTCTATTAGCCTTAGGAAAATTATTTTTAGAAATAAAATTTCTCCGTATTGTGTTTATAAATAAATATATATTGCATTTAACTTATTTTATTTAAAATTACAAGTAAATAAAATATTTTATCTTTAATTTTATTTAGAAAGTTTTAAAAAAATTGAAACTATAAGGCAAATTCCAAATATTAATAAACAGATTCGTGTTAATTTAGTGACTCTTGCCTGTATTTTTAAGTTTTTTAGGTCTATAGCATGCTTATGAGCTTGTTCTTTTTGTGCCATATGCATTAATTCCTGTAAAGTACCGGGATAAATACTCTCATACTCACTGATTAAATCAATTGGCGGTAATATATGTTCAAATTTTTTACGGTAAAAATTATTATCAGGTTCGTTTACACTAAAAGTCTTAGCATAACCTTTATTTAATCTATTATTTTTGTTAAAAAAACGTTTAGTCTCTTTCATATTCCTTTTTTATTTTTTGAAATGTATATAATATATTACTTTCAACTATTTTAAAATAATCAATTAATTGCATTTCTTTTTTTTGTTGTTTGGAGCTTTTCATATTTATTATATTCTTTAGCTCTGCATATATTAGTTTTATAAAACTTTGTTTCATTGATTATACTAAATTTATAAAATCTGTTTTTGGTATTAACGGTTCGCCCCTAAAATTTATAGCATTATTAAATTTATTGCAACAGGTTATAAAATTTTTATCACATTCGGCAGTAATTTTTACTTCCTCGGCATCTTTAACATAATCCGGTATAATATCCTCTAATATAATCAAATCACCGAAATTGCTTAGAACTTTACTGTTAAAACGATTTTCGCTGAATATGATTTGACCACCGTTATAATAGTCGTTTTCTTTATCTAAATCTAGTATTCTTAAACTTTCCTTGAGCATTTCTTTAACCTTATATATGCCACTATATAAAGCTTTATCTATTTTACATTGACTATCTCCGAAAACTGCTCTACATGTTTTGCTATATCGATTAATTATAGTCTGATTATATTTTACCGCTTCAGGTTTTAAATGTATTTTAAAGTTTAAATCGTATTTTGTATATAAAGTGCAATAATATGTAACGAAATGCTCAAAAACCTTGTCAGTATATATTATTATTTTAACAATAGCATTATTAAAATCCATTGTCGTCGTAATGCCGTTTTCTTCAAAAATAGCTTCAATGATTATATGGTTTTGTGGGGAATCGTTAAATTCCGCTTCTTTTAAATCTAAACCGGCATTCGGTAAAAAAACTCTCTCTTCACTTTTTATAGCATGATCACTATTTGTTAAGTTTAATTCCTCACCGCTAGGCTAGCTCGCTTAATTTGAAAACAATAAACAAAATTCGTAAGCTTTGTAAAATTACCTCTTCAATCGCAATACTCATATAATCACCTCCACTAACTCTATGTTGGATAACGCTATAGAACCGTCATTACAATAAGAATATTCAAAACTATCTATATATACTAAATCTAACTGCTACGTCAAAAGTAAAATCAGCAGTTAAAATTACATCTTGACCTAAGGGACTTGGTAAGGTCACTATACCATCGTTGTAATCTGCAATGCCCATAGTTCTTACATTATTAATATATAGAATTACACTATTATTAATCGGTTTAGTGATAACTTGTTCGTAAGGAGCAATAGGATTGCTATATATCTTCCTTAGCTGAAATTTATTTAAATTACCGTCCCCTTTAGCAATAACTTCGTTAATTCCTCTATAATCTGCATAATTCCTAAATCTCAAAGCAAAATTACTTCCACGTCTTGCTTTAAAAAAGCTATTAAATTGCTCAAATTCCGTACTGCTTAACCTTGCATTTTTGATTAAATATTTCTGACAGCCATAGTTGTGATCTAAATGTCTTGCTTCTCTACCAGATTTAGTTATAGCGTGAGAAGTAGAAAATTCCGGCTTCCTAACCACAAAACTTTCAATAAATTCCGGCATGCGTATATCGTGAAAATTCATAAGATACCTGAGCTGTTAATTAAAAAGCATAAGATAATTTTTAATTAAAGAGCGAAAATCTTCATTCATATCTATATTCCATCTTTTTATATCTATATGTATTGATATATTAGATTCGTCTAGTGCCTCCCTAATTTCAAGCAAAACTTCATAATTAATATCATCCATAATACAAAGATCAAGATCGGAGAATTTTTTTGCATTACCTTTAATCCTTGAATCGTAGGCATAAAATTTATAAGTATATTTCCCAAGTATAGAACGTAATATTAACAAATCTTGCTTTTCAATCTGAATCACTATATTTCTCCAAATTATTTATAAGCTCATTTAAAGCATCAGAAAAATCATCAAAAATACTAATTACTAGTTCTAAATTTTTTTCATTATAAGTATGAACCGTAATGTTACGAATCTCTATAAATTTAAACCATATTCTAGGGTCAGAAATCAACCAGCTAACCGCTGCTTCCCGAAATACATCCTTTAAAATATAAGGTGTTTTGCCGGATTTTTCACAAAAGCGTTTCATTGTTTTCCAAGCTAGTTCATAACAAAATTCAAAAGATTGGATACTGCCGGCTTTATTCTGCTCAGTTGTTTACGAAACTCTTCGAATTTCTTCCTTGATTTTAATAGACTACTTATATCTAGCCCTGCGATTAAATGCATTTTATACTCCTATTTTTTGCTTTAATAATGCCTGATAATTCATTATCAGTTTTGTACTGACTAAGTCTTTGCTAGTGTGAAACCCTATTTTATCGCTTATTTTACTAGCAAGGCTTAGAGCAAATATTGTGGTTTTTATCATTAGTAAAAATACATATTTCAAATTCCAGCTGCATTATATTTTGTACATTAGTAGATATATTATTAATATTCAATATATTAACAAGTAAGAACGGACATTTTGCATCCTGAACAACAGAAAAATATATTTTATTAATTTTAGTTTTGATTTCATTATCGTTTATAAGTAATTTATACAAACTTAGCTGCAAATTGTAGATAAAATCATGATACATATATTTCCAACGCTATTATATTTAAAAATTTACCCTTTTCTTCAACGTTAATAATTCGTTTAATTTCAAATTCCCGTTCTTTAAATAAAATACGCATTTTAGTAGTGATATTTTTAATAAATCTTATTTTAAATAAAAAATATCCTTCTGTTATTATATGTCCGAAGCTTATATTTTCTAGAGCAAGGAATTTACTATCGCATAGTGGTTTAATTTCGGCATAGCTTGTTAATTTCTCTACCCATCTATCCTCTTCCATTTCTTCTCCTGCAATATTTTTTAAAAATTTAATTTAATGCTGAAAATTTTTCACGACCGTTTTTGTTATTTTATTACCTTTTAAATTAAGTAAGATGTCATCCTAGCCCACTTGTAGTTGTAGGCGTTGCCTGCATGGATTGTTTATGTCATTCCCGCCTTCGCGGGAATGACATATAAGCATATCTAATTAAATACCCCACTCTTAATAGCTTCTTGGTTCACCACATCACCCCCTACTCTCTTTACGGCATAAAACTTTATAAAAGGCTTTTCAGTGTAAGGATCACGTATAATATTAATACCACTTCTATCTACTATTTTATAACCTGCTTTAAAGTCACCTATCGCTATAGCATTTCCCTTTTTATCTATAGGAGGCATAGCGGAGCTACAAACTACCAGTGCTCCAAATATAGTTTGCTTAAAGGAATCGGATAGTGAAGACTGCTAAATAAAACGTCCTTGGTGATCTTTAAGCTTCTGAATTTCTGATAAAGTAATACGATTCATGAGCAAAGTTGCATTCACTAAATATTCTTCTTTAAGGGAGTTTATAAAATCAAGCAGCCCATCGACGGTAATTTTATTACCCATCTTAATCTTCTCGATTTTATTATGGTCAGGTGATAAAATATCTCTAGGTTTTTTTATACCGTTACCATTGATAAACGCATTATTTTCCATTTTAACGAAACTATCACGCAATCTTTCGCCGAACCAATTTTCAACCCTAAGTTGTATCCTCAAGTAATGCCTGGCTAGCTTTAGACTGTGCATATAGTTTATGAACAAAAATACGCTGCTGCTTTAACTTCGCTGCCGGAGCCTCTTCTCGAGCTTCTACTTCCCCAATCCAGCCACTGCTAAATTTGCCGTCCTTGCTTATTATATCAAGTGCATTCGTAGAAATTGTTTCAATCGAAGCTAACTGCCTCATTGGTGATCTAGCATTTATTTCAGTGATGATACTGTTATATAAAGTCTGTAATATTAAAATGCCCACTGTTTCCGTACTACTATTTAGAGATGACTTTTGCATAAGCCCATTATCTTCGCCTTTACGTACGTAATTAATAAACGAGTTTTTTGTTCCTGATTTTCTATATTAATACTATTTGGTATTTCTAAAATATTTTGCATATTATATAGCTTTTCCTCCAACTCATTGATTTTATCTTGATATTCTACATCTTGACTTTTGGTAATATATAAAATTTTAGCATTTTGATTATCTGGAAAAGTAACAATGCTTATCTCTAAAAGCTCTGCTTTAGTAATTACTCTTTGCCTTGCATCATTATAAACCGAGCTTTTTATATAAAAACCTATAGATGATCGGTCTATTGCTCTTTGCTTTATTAGCTCTATCGCCACCATTCCTGCCTTGACCTTATTATTTATCACCGCTTCCATTTTTAAACCTTGATTATTTTCAGCCAAATAAGTAATAATCCCGATAGATTTTTTACTGTCGTGTTGCCAAAGAAATTTTACGTTATGATTAGAAGCATTTGCAAAAGCCCCCTTCACAAGTGTATCATTATGATGATCGATAAGATTATAAACACTCGCATAGCCAATAATTACTACCTCTTTATCAGTTATGGATTTTATTTCCATATTGTCGAAAGTTTGATTGCTGTAGATTATTTTTTTTCATATATTTATTACCTATTTTCTGTTGTCACCTCGTGACTTGATCACAGGACCTATTAAGATAATATAACTGAAAAAATGCTAACACTAAGAGGTGGGTGTTGTATGGATCGAAAAATACGGTGTCATCCCGTGGCTTGACCGGCTTTGTTGCATAGCTCGAAAAACCTACTCAATGTCATTCCCGCTTACGTGGGAATGACATAAACCTATCCACGCAACAAGGCTAACTTGACCACAGGATCCATAAAAAAATTTAAAAAGACTGGATCTATCTCACAAGTTGCTGGATGACAGGAGTAACATTTAAGATCTCAAATATTTATTATCATCAGTAGATTTTGTACCTATCAAAGGTACTTCTTTCAAGTTTTTCGGCTTCTTCTTCCGGCATTTCAAAAGATAATAATGTTGAATAGGAATATTCAAATTTACAAAAATGCCATGCTTTATCAAATTGCTCATTGCAATCTCTAATAATTTTTTTTAACATCATTACTTATGCATTTAAAATTACGATAATAAAATAACATATTAGAAGTATATAGTAATAGCGAGACTATCTAGCTACTTTTCTAAACACTTAGTATTAGTAATCATTCTTAAAGGAATATTTTGGCATGATTTATATCCAAGTTTTTGACCTATTAAAATAATATAATCACCAAAAACTAAATCCGGTAAAATATTGTAAATAGTACCGCTACAATAAAGCTGCGATAGAGGCAATATTGCCTCTTCTTCACCAAGTAGCATAGCACAGGTCAAATTTTCTACTGCCGACTCAAACAATAGATTAACTGCTTTTTTAGTATAAGAAGGCCATTTATCGTGAAAAACAAAAAACATTTCTTGTTGTCTTAAACCTGCCTTAAGCAACTGATTTACCGGTGATAGATAAAAGATTTTATTGGTTTTTATAGAATTAAACATTTTTTAACGAAGCAATTATTATTTTTTTCTGTATCTTCGCCTAACCCAAGAATCTCTATTTGTTGTGCGATATTTAATTCTGTCTGCTGTAAGGGAACAGGTGGTGGAGGTTCTTTATTATCAGCATTATTATATTTTGTCGGTTCATTTACTTTAGAAAGCAGCATTAACATGCTTAAACTGTCATTTTTTTAGGCTTATCTAATGGTCCACTTAATTCTAACGATGTTATCAGGTTATGTTAATAGCTCCGGAGTATTAGATATATTGTGTGACGTGTTATCGATAATACTGAATATGTCTTTTATTTCAGTATCTTTTATAAATTCAATAATAGCAGATTCAGCTTCCTTTTTTATTGCATTGGTTATTTCTAATTGGTTATTTCTGATTTATATTTTGACTTGGAGCTTATAATAACTCTAGTACATTTTACAGCCAAAACTTTAAGCCCTTCAGATAAAGGATCATCATTTTTATAATCCAAAACCATACAATTTTGATCACCGCATTTTTTCCCTATTAAAAGAATAAAATCTCCCTTAATAATATCTTTTTTAACTGATCAGCTGTTATAATAAAATTGAGATAAATAGTAAGCTGTCTCCCCTTGCCCGCAAAAGAATGTTTCTTTTAATTTTTTGATGTAATTCACATATAATGTTTTCGTTCTTTTAGTTTCTGATCTAATAAGTAGCCGGTTGATGTCTGTTATATATTGATCTCGTGCTGCTGTAAACATTGCATCAGAAGTTAATTTTTTATCTTGGTTATTTATCATTATTTTTATCCCTTTATTTTTTTAAGATATGGTGCAGTGTGTTGCGCCTGTTAGCCCGTAATCATCATTCTTAACATACTCTCTATATTCTTCTATTGGTTTTGAAGTTATAGATTGAGATTGGGCGTTAGTAGGCTTTATTATTGTTTCTGTTTCTTGAGGTTTTTGAATTATAGGTTTATGCTTATCTTTATTGCTACCCAATACGGTAAATTCGTTTATTGCTTCTTTACACTCAAAAACACTTTCATCGGTAATTAGATGGTACTCAGTGGGTAAAGTGCTATTAAAATCTGTTACAATTGATTTTAAATTAGAAAGAATTAAGTATTCAGGAACGGGAATTTTACACCATTCTCTCTGTACTGCATTCATATATCCATTTTCTATTATAGCTAGCTCTTTAAGTTCAGAGTAATCAGATATCCCAAAATCTTTTAAACATACAGAATTTGTTAACTTGCTATGATGTAAAAATTTTCCTATATTAATTACAATTTTTATTAAATTACTTAGTTGTTCCTTATTAATTCCAAGGTGATTTCCATTTTTATAAAATTCTGATAAATATGCACAAGCATCATTACTTCCTAAAAACATAGCACCTTGAAAATATAATATGGTATAAATTTTTCTTGTTGCTTAGAAATCTCTTCTTCCAGTAAAGCATCTTGATAAGATTTTTTACCTTTTTCATATAAATATTCAGGAGTTAGTTGTATAAATTTTTGAGCTGAAATAGGAGTTGCTTTCATAATCCATATTCCTATAATATATTACATAAATTATATTCTGAGGTTATTATTTTATTTCATCTTCGTCTATAGTTATTGAGGATACAAGCCCTGAATAGTCTATTGTTACAAATATACGGAGGCTATCAAGAGTGAGATTAAAATTTTCAATAATTTCATCCTCGTTAATTGCGAAAGGATCTTCACTATTTTGCTGTTGACATATTTCAATAGTTTTTACATGAGTAACAACACTTGGTTTGAGAAATTTTTCATTAATATTTACTGGCAATAAGGAGGTATTTATATATTTTTCATGCTTAAGTTCTCTTGACTAAGACCATAATATCTCTAAATTGTGTTATATTTATATTTTGAAGTTCATAATTAGGCATTTTTTTTTATTACTTCGTCATATAATTCTGCTAAACCTTCACATGCGTTATTATTACCCGTAAATAATGTACATTTAAAGCTTTTTCAATTTTATAAAAATCTTGCATTAATGTACGATGTTATTAGAAGAGAGTTTTTTAAATTCGTTTAATTGCTCATCATATGCATTTGTTAAAAACACTTGAGACAGATAACTTGGGTTGTTATTCTCTTGGGGCATATATTTATTACCTTGTTAAATTGGAGCTTAAGTAGAAGTTAACAAAAATTAAATCTAAAATTTAAATTTAGTAATATTTTTGCTAAAAAAAAGTTCAGCAGTGGAAAAAGAGATTATTTTTTTGGAAGGTAGTTGCAATATTATTCTGCCGGTATTATCGATATCTTTAAAAAGACCGTTTACTATATCATTTTGATATTTAATGCTAATATTTTCATATAACTTATAAGCATGTTCTAACCATTTTTTTCTAATAAAAGGAAAACCGTTATTATGCCAAATTTGATAATATTCTTCAAAATTTTCTATTAATATCTCAAGTAAAGCTTGCGGTTCTATGGGTGGTAGATTTTCGCTTATTAAGCTAGTAGTAGGCTGGTCGATATTATCAGGGTGATAGGTAATATTAATGCCGATACCGATAATAAGGTAATAATTATTTTCTACTTTAACAGATTCAAGAAGTATACCGGCAATTTTCCGACCGTTAATTAATACATCATTGGGCCATTTTAGTTGTATAATGTTATTTTCGTTCTCTATGTCATTCCCGCGAAAGCTGGAATGACATAGAGAACTATGGGAGTGACATAAAGAGGTTATACTATCATAAACGCTAAGTGCCATAACAAAAGATAATTGCGGCAATAATTCTAGCTCTTTATCAGGCTTTATTAGTAAACTTACATGTAAGTTACCTGACCTAGACTGCCAGTTTTTGCCGTTTCTACCACGTCCGTTAGTTTGAGATTTGGCAAGTACTGCATAGTTTGAATCAACTTTAGCATTCTGAGCCATTCTCATAGCCTCAGAGTTTGTACTGTCTAGCTTGTCAAAAACAATTAGTTTAAATTTACCGATATTCATTTTTTTAGTAGCCGTCATTGCAGGGAAAGGCAAGCTTTGTTGCATGGCTCGAAAAGCCCGCTCTATGTCATTCCCGCGAAAGCGGGAATGACATAAAAACACCTAACTCACCCTCTACTGACATGACTTGTAGCTACACTATGTTTGCTTTGAATTTTTGGTGCTTCGCTTTTACTCTTAGTTATAAAGCTTTCTAAATCTTGTTTAGTAAATTTAAACTTAGCAATATTTTCATCAAAGGTTTTAGTTTTATCAAATCTTACATCTTTATTTTTATCTATTCCAAGTACCTCAATGAAACTATCTTTTATTTTACTTGAAGCAGCAGTATCGTTTAAGGTATACAACAAAGCGTTCAATGAGTTTGTATCGGCTTTTAGTGTATTATTACGACTAGTTGCAGCAATAATTACATATTCTTTAAGCTTTTCATTTAATTCTTTTTCGTTTAATGCTCCGGTTTTACAAAATGATAATAACATCTTTGCTTTATCATCATGATTTTCAATAACTCCTTCTTGCCATTTAGAAGTATTATTTTCTTTTGACGGAATAAACATTTCTAACAATTTAGTGCCAAATGTTTTATGTAGATTTTTATTATCATAAACTTCATAAACATTTAGTAGAAATTTTTGATGGTCAAATATTTTATCTGCTTCTTTGCCAAGGTCATGATTATTCAAATGTTCTCTAGTTTGACAATATCCTTTAATATGCAAATAATCAGAATATTTTTGTGCATCTTTGAAATCCAAAGTATCTATTCCGGCAGTATCTAAAACAACAGTGTTTAAAGCATTTTCACGTAACTGCTCATTAGTTGCTCTTAGAGTTTCAGTATATTTAAATTTTCCTCCTACTTTTGCAAGCATCTTAAATAATATATCAGCTAAAAACTTTACGATATCACTTGGGCTTTCAAATTTTTTTGCACTATATATAGCAATATTTGCATTAGCTTCCATACCCGTACCAAAAGCCATAGCTAGAGTTCTACCTTGCTTTTTAGCTAAGGTAATCTCCTCCATATTATCAGTTACTGCTTTTGTATCAAATTCCGGTTCATTGCCTTTAAAATATTTTGTCGGTATATTATCTCTATATCCACCGTCGATATATTTTTTACCGTCAATTTCTACCGGCTTAAAAACAAGCGGTATAGAAGCAGAAGCACGGCAAGCTAAAGCAATTTCAACATTTGGCGTATCAAAGCTATTGAAAATAGTTAGTTTACTTGTCTCTTGCTGAGTTGCCGTAATTACTAAATCCTTATACTGCACTGGATCGTATTTTCGCAGTAACGCTATATCCTTAAAATATATTTTACCGTCTTTTTGGTTGTGTCTTTCTCTTAATTCATCAAGAGCTTTATCATCCTTAACATTTACTATATCTGATCTCTGTAAAAAATTTCCTATATTTTCTTTAATAACAAGTTCTAATAGAGCATATAAAGGTTTACCGTCTTTATTTAACTGTACTATACCCACAGAAAATCCTTTTTTTTCCAAGTAAAGTTTGCAGATTTGTATTTTTAGAAATTTCTTCAAATCGCTCAGGCGGTGTCCCAAGAGCTACCACTGTGGCAGTTATAGCACCAGCGGAAGAACCTGCTACTGCCTTGACATTATCTAAAATACCAGCTTTTTTTGCTGCTTCATAAGCTCCGGAATATATTGCTCCCTTAGCTCCTCCTCCACTAAAAGCTATATATTCGAGCTTTCTGTGCTTGCTCTAATTCCTGCAATGTTTTTGTTTGATTGCTAGAAGATTGTTGAGTTTTTTGTAGGTCTTTTAACTCCTCTAATATATCAGATTGCTCATTAACTATAGGAGTTTTTGACTCTTGCTTCAGATTATTAGTAATAGGATGTTTTCTTACCTTTATATCAGCCATAGTTTTATTTTATTAAGTTATCTTCTACAAACTTCCAGTTAATCATATGCTTAATAAATATGTCAATATAATCAGGTCGTTTGTTACGATAATCAATATAATAAGCATGTTCCCATACATCACATGCAAGAAGCGGCTTCATACCGTTTGCTATAGGTGTACCGGCATTAGCGGTTTTTATAATTTGTAACCTATTATCGTGATATACAAGCCATGCCCAGCCGCTACCGAACTGCCCTACTGCCTCTTGCTTAAACTGTTTGCAAAACTCTTCAAAACTACCGAAATCTTTATTAATTTGTTCTAATATTTTACCGTTTGGCTTACCTCCGCCCTGCGGCTTTATTGAATGCCAAAAAAAGGTATGATTCCATATTTGGGCTGCGTTATTAAAAATAGCCGCATTTGAGTTTTGTGATGACCATTCGATTATTTCTTCCAAATCTTTTTTTTGTAATTCTTCTTTATCTTTGAGTAAATTGTTTAGATTTTGTACATAAGCATTATGATGCTTACCATGATGATAATCAAAAGTCTCGAGAGTAAAATGTGGTTTAAAACTTTCTTTCTCATAAGGCAAACCAGGTAAGATAAAAGGATATGAGGTTTGATTAGATTTGTTGCAATAGGTCATGTTATTTTCTCCTATGTTGGTTTTTATATATTTATAGCGAGAATCAATACGTCATTGCAAGGAAAAATTGAAAATTTTGACGAAGTAATCCCAGGAACCCTACTTTATGAGATTGCCACGTTCCTTGCAGTTGCTCGCAATGACGATTTAGTATCCACGCAGAAATGACATCAAAGTAACTTATGAAAATCGGAAGCTAAATAAAGCGATCCGGTTATTATAATATTTGCTTTATTATCGCCGTTTATCTTCTTTATATCACTAATCGCTTCTTCTAGTGAGTCGCTTTTGCTAAAATCAATACCACTCTTTCTGCCTTCCAAATTTATTGTTTCTGCACTATGGCTTAGCGGTTCGGATAAAACTTTAACGCCGTAACCTTTAATTGTTAAACCCTTAAAGTAAGAGCAAAATTCCTCGATATTCCTATTTTTAGTCATACCGAGTATTAAATATATCGATGATTTTAAATTATCACGCATCCAATTTGTTAAAACTTGAGCTCCGCTATTATTGTGAGCTGCGTCTATCCAAATTTGAACATTATCACCTATTAATTTAGAATATTTTTTTGGTTCTATTTTTTCGATTCTAGCAGGCCAAATAGTATTTTGTAATCCTTTAGCAATAACCTCATTATTAATATTAAATTGTTTGTTAATAAGGCTTATTAAGGCAATAACGCTTGCAGCATTTATTAATTGATGATCACCAAGTAGCGAAGGAGTCGGAAACTCATAGGTAAAATTTCGTGATAAATAAATAAATCCGTTGCCCGTCTTTTTAATACTGAAATCATATTCATAACAGAAACTCGGGACTTCTAACTCTTCAGCCTTTGCAAATAATGTTTCATAAACTTCCAAAGCTTGCATACTTATAACGCAAGGAACGCAAGGCTTCATAATACCAGCTTTCTCAACTGCTATTAGGGGTAATGTATTACCCAGCATATGCATATGATCATGTGAAATAGGTGTAATTAAAGTAATTAACGGTCGTTCTACTATATTTGTTGCGTCTAACCGACCGCCTAGTCCCGTCTCTAAAATTAATATATCGGCTTTTGTTTTCTCAAATGCTAGAAACGCTGCTGCCGTAGTACCTTCAAAGAAGCTAGGTTCAATATTAAATTTTTCGCTTGCTACCCTCACCTGCTCACAAACCTGCCATAATTCATTATCCGAGATTTTCTCACCTGCTACTACGATTCGTTCATTAAATTCTAATAAATGAGGAGATGTATAGCAATGTACCTTATAACCGGCAAGCGTAAAGATGCTTTTAAGCATAGCACTGCTTGAACCTTTACCGTTTGTACCTGCTATATGTATGACGGGAGGAAGCCTTAAATGAGAGTTACCTAAGGCTCTTAAAAGTCTTGCTATATTTTCAAGATCATATTTAATGTTATTTTTCCAGGTCGGCACCGGAAAATGCGGCATTAGCATTGTTATTGATTTTTTTCATGAATGATAAAGTTATACCATATTTATTGTTAACTTAAAGGTCGATGCCATTCCTGCAAAGGTGGTGTTTTTGCATGGCTCGAAAAACCTATTCGATGTTATTTCCGCTTACGCGGGAATAACATCGAAACTTTAGATCAACTGTTTTTAGGCAATACTGAAGTTCATCGAGTTTTTGGTTTTACTGCATTGGTAAGTCCAATTAATAATACTGATTTAATTATTCCCGGTATTATAAAAGGTAATACGCCGCCGTAAAATGCACCGCTTGCTCCTAAGAGTGTAGAGAGCCACATCCAGCCTAAACTCATAATAATTATATTACCGATCAAACATAAAGATATCTGATTTAACCATTTATTAGAAGTAAAAATTTTATCTTTTAAGCTAGCCATAACATATACGGCAATTACAAAACCTGCTAAATATCCTCCGGTAGGACCAAATAATATTCGTAAACCGCTTGAAAATTCTCCGAACACAGGGATTCCCATTGCTCCAAGAGTTATGAAAGATAATATTGTTAAAGGTGCGGTAGTCTTATTATATGTAAGTCCGATGAATATCACTGCAACGGTTTGCAATGAAATAAATATAGGCTTTATAGGTATTACTATTTGTGAACAAATAGTAAGTAATGCCACTCCTAAAACTATTTCTATTGCTTGCCTTGTGGTTAACGGTAGTGAGATTGAATTAAGTTGCATAAAATTACCGTATGATTTATTTTTAAGTAATTACACTAAATAGAATTATATAATGTCCTTGTCAAGAATATAAAAATGAAAATAAAAATTTATAATGATCTAGGAGTTTCAAAAGAAAGTATTAAGCATTGCGTGCATACCTTAAGACTTTATGCTCCAAAGTATAACGTAGATTATATTACTGCACAAGAAATTATAGACGAAAAGTGGATTCAAAACACCTTATTATTTATTTTACTCGGTGGAAGAGATTTATACTATGTACAAAAATTGCAAGGCAAAGGAAATGCTAATATAAAGAATTATATTAAAAACGGTGGTAATTTTCTTGGGATATGTGCAGGTAGTTACTACAGCGGTAACTATGTAGAATTCGCTAAAGGAACAAATATAGAGGTTATAAGTAAAAGAGAATTAAAGATTTTCAATGGAACGGTTAGAGGACCATTGCTTGCTCCTTATTATTACAATTCACATAAAGGAGCAAGAGCCGCTTATCTAAAAATAAATCCAACACTTAATTTAAATATTAAGGATTGTTATGCTTTTTATAATGGCGGTGGATATTTTATTGATGTAGAAAATACCAAAGATACTGAAATAATAGCAAGTTATGAGGATTCTCAGGCTGCAATAATAAAATGTGCTTACGGCGACGGGACAGCTATTTTAAGTGGAGTTCATCTTGAATATGAGCCTGCACTTATAAAAAATCAATCTCTTAATAATATTCGTAAAATACTAAAAGCTCATGATACGGAAAGAATCAAATTATTAAATTATATATTAGACTTCTTCGGAAACTCGCGTATAGAGAGGAATTTGTAGGAAACATGCAGTACAGCACCGCAGCGTACATAGAAGTACGTAAAGGATGCGAGCAGCGAATTGACACACAAATTACCTCTAGAAGTAGAGTTTCTGAAGAAGTCTATTCAAAAATCTAAATCTGTATAATAGTTTGGAGGGGTAAAGCCAGGGATTCTATCTTGTAGTAATAACCTAAAAGCCGGTCTTGATTTAATTAGTGAATACCAATGTTTGATAAGCGTCCATTTATCCCAATAAATCTCACCGAAATAATCGAGTACCGATAAGTGACAACTTGCGGCAATATCAGCAATAGTTAGTGAATCCGATACAAGATAACTTCTTTTTTCTAGTAAAGAAGTTATATATTCTAAGTGATAATTTAAATTATTTTTTGCAGCACGTAAAAACTCGGTTCGTGGGCTGCTCATTTTAGCAATTGATCTTATAACTTTTTCATCGATAATAATCTTAGTAACTTCACGATAAAATTTATCGTTAAACCAAAAGAATAATCGTCTAATTTCACAACAAATATCAATATCTTCATCTAAAAAATTAAAATTCGGATATTTGCTATTAAGATATTCAACAAAAGGATAAATACCTACCACAAATAAGCCGTATGATTCTGCTAAAATAGGTAAAGTTCCGGCGGGATTTATTTTTAAGAAATCTTTATTGAATTGCCAATAATCTTCTTTAGTCGTAGTAAACTCTATATCTAATTCTTTTAAGAAGACACGGGCTTGTCTTGAAAGAGGACAAATAGGATTATGATATAACTTTTTCATTAAATTGTGTTACAGTCCTAGTCATCCCGCGACTTGATCGCGGGAGCTTAGAAAACAGCTTAATCAAATATTAAATATTGATAGATCCTGCGATCAAGTCGCGGGATGACAATAAGGTCTATAAGCCGGATTCTGTATGAATATAAATTCATTGCAGTTATTTATCTAGGATAAACGTTACCGTTTACCTCAAGCGATCTACCCGCATTACAAGCCGGCTAGAGATAACCCGGGAACTTGATAAGTTCTGTAACGCCTATTTGATCTTGCTCTTGGTGGGGTTTACCATGCGTAATTTGTTACCAACTTACCGGTACGCTCTTACCGTACCTTTTCACCCTTACCAAAAATACTCGATCAACTTCAAAAATTGGCTGCGTCATTCCACAAGTACTACGGTACTCACGTACTCCGTTCCTCATCTTGTGAACTCCTAGCTCTTTTTGAAGTTGATCTTCGTATTCATACTTGGCGGTGTATTTTCTGTGGTACTGTCCCTAAAGTAATAATACTCTGCCGGAGGTTAACCGGCACCATACCTCTATAGAGTCCGGACTTTCCTCGTGATCTATAACTTTGCTATATCATCACGCAACTGCACGACCATTTAGAATTATGGTCAATTTTCTTAAATTAGTCAATAACATTTAGAATAAGTTCAATTAACTTATTAGGTTCTGTGAAGGTTTCTAATTGATTTGCTATTTTGAGATATTTTTTAGCGAAAATTAATAAGATTTTTTTGAAAATTTGACTTTTGTACACAGAATATAATTAAATTAATAAGTATAATAACAAATTTAAAATTTCAACTATTTTATTAAAGATATTCTTAATTTAACGTTGCTACTATTTTTTTCATACTGTATAAATATGTATTTAATGCTCCTAAACACATAAATTGTTAGCAAATTTTGATATATGATATGAAAAAATTAATTTATTATTTTGGCAGTAATGGTAGTGATGGAAACGCTAGCATGAAAAATATACTTGGTAACAAAGGTGCCGGTCTTGCCGAAATGTCCAACCTAAAACTACCTATTCCTGATGGTTTTACAATAACTACAGAGCTATGTAATTACTTTTATACCCACAATAATAACTTTCCTAAAAACTTTCAAAGCGACTTAAAAAAAGCTATCACCGAACTTGAAATAACTACCGGTAAAATTTTCGGCAGTACAAGCAATCCTTTGTTATTATCGGTGCGTTCGGGCTCTACGATTTCAATGCCTGGAATGATGGATACTATCCTTAATCTTGGAATGAATAACGAAGTGTGTAATGCTCTTGCGGATTCCTGCGGTGATAAACGATTTGCTCTTGATAGCTACAAAAGATTTTTAGAAATGTACGGTTCAACGGTATTATCTATACCTAGTGATCTATTTGAACAAATTTACGAAAAGCACAAGATGCAAGCCGATACTTATAAAGATAGCGATATTACCGTAGAATTATTAGAAAAAATTATTGATGATTTCAAACGGTTGCATATTAAGTATACTAAGCAACTAATTAATGATCCTTATGAACAGTTAGAATCGGCAATTAAAGCGGTGCTACATTCTTGGATGAGTAATAGAGCTGTTATATATAGAAAAATCAATAATATTTCGGAGGATTTCGGTACGGCTATTAATATTCAAGCAATGGTTTTCGGTAATTTAGGTAAAACTTCAGCTACAGGAGTTGCTTTTACTAGGTCACCTTCTACAGGAGAAAAAAAGCTCTTTGGAGAGTTTTTAATAAATGCCCAAGGTGAAGACATAGTATCGGGAACTAGAACACCTATGCCTATTATTGCAAATGATTCAAATTCTATGCAAGCAATGATGCCGGAAGTGTTTAAGGAGTTAGCACAAATTGCGCAAAAGCTTGAAGAACATTACTTAGATATGCAGGATATAGAATTCACTATAGAAAATAATAAGCTATATATTTTGCAAACACGTACTGCAAAAAGAACAGCCATCGCTGCTATTAATATTGCTGTACAAATGGTAGAAGAAAAGCTTATTTCTAAAGAACAAGCCTTAATGCGAATCGATCCGGAATCATTAAATCAATTATTACATACAAGAATTGATTATAGTAAGGGGCTTACTTCTATTGCTGAGGGGCTACCTGCTTCTCCTGGGGCTACAACAGGTATTGCAGTATTCTCACCTTATGATGCCGAAAAATTATCTCATCATCATAAAGTAATTTTAGTACGCCATGATACTAGTCCTGAGGATATTAACGGAATGCATGTTTCTTCAGGTATTTTAACTATTAGAGGGGGAATGACTTCACATGCCGCAGTTGTAGCAAGAGGTATGGGGAAGCCTTGTGTTTGCGGTACAAGTAATTTATCTATAGATGAGAAAAAGCAAATATTAACAGCAGGCGACATAGTTATTAAACAAGGTGATATTATAACGATTGACGGAGGTAGCGGTAAAATCTTCTTAGGTGAAATGCCGTTAATTCAACCTACTTTCAGTGAGGAATCAAAATTAATTTTAGATTGGGCAGACGAGATTAGTAGCTTAAAAGTTCGTGCAAATGCTGAAACAGTTAACGATGCTTTAGTATCTATAAAGTTTGGAGCTCAAGGTATAGGTTTGTGTCGTAGCGAACATATGTTTTTTGATAAAAATAAAATTCCTTTAGTAAGAGAAATGATTATTGCTCCTGATATAGAACGGAGAAAGCTTGCCGTGCAGAAATTATTACCTCTGCAAACTGAGGATTTTAAAGCTTTATTCAGAGTAATGAAAGATAAACCGGTAAATATTAGATTACTTGATCCGCCGTTACATGAGTTTTTACCTACCACCGAAGAAGATAAAAAGAATTTGGCCAATAGCTTAAATCTACCTTTATCCATGATTAATCAACGTCTTCATGCTATGCATGAAGTAAATCCTATGCTCGGTCACCGTGGATGTAGACTTGGTATATGTTCGCCGGAAATTTACCAAATGCAAATTGAAGCAATTTTTACAGCTATTTTTGAGCTACATAAAAAAGAACATATAGAATGTAACTTAGAATTAATGATTCCTTTAATTAGCAATGTAGGTGAAATAAAAAAGCTTAAAATGGATATTTATGCGGTAATAGAAGAATTAGAGCAACGTTATAGATATAAGTTTTCCTTTACGCTCGGTACTATGATAGAACTACCCAGGGCAGCACTCGGCAGTAAGAAAATAGCTAAGGAAGTTGACTATTTTAGTTTTGGTACTAATGATTTAACTCAGACTACATATGGAATTTCTAGAGATGATATTGCCTCTTTTCTTCCATCTTATTTAGAAGAAAAGATTTTTGAATCCGATCCATTTACTACTCTCGATGAAGAAGGAGTAGGAGAATTAATTGAAATTGCTATAAAACGCGGAAAAAGCAGTAATGCTAATTTGAAACTCGGAGCTTGCGGAGAACATGCAGGGAGCCCTGCCTCTATAGAATTTTTTCATAGAATGAATTTAAACTATGTTTCTTGTTCTCCATACCGTATCCCTATAGCAAGAATCGCCGCAGCACAAGCTAAAATTAAACACGGGTGATAAAGGCGTTGTTGTGAGCCGGTATTGATACCTATAGTACCGGACATTTTTCGTTCTATATTTCACCTGTGTCACCCCGTGGTTTGACCACGGGGTCCAAAAAACAATAAAAAATACTAATAATTTTAGTATTTATAAACTGGATCCCGTGATCAAGCCACGGGGTGACACAGGTGGGTTTTACCGGTCCATGCAATGACCAAAAAATTATTTACAAATTAATATGATCATAATACCGATATTAAGCATTTTTGGGTTTTCATCTTTTTTTGCCAAATATTTCAAAACAAAATTGACTTTCTCTATTTCCGTAACAATCAGCATATTAGTAACGATTTTATATTGTTTTGCTATGTTAAAGCTATTACAGGCTGCAACATATATATGTTATTTCATTGGTATATTTTTAGCTTTCATGTCATTCCTGCATTTCATAGGCATTGTTGTAGAGGGTGCCTCCGTTCCTGTCATCCGGCGACTTGATCGCCGGATCCAGTTAAAAATGTTTAGTATTTTTAAGTTATATTTTTGGATGCCGTGGTCAAGCCACGGTATGACACCGCACGCATTTCTTGATCTACGCAATAATACCTCCTTCATGTCATTTCTGTGGAAGCAGGAATCTAGAAAAAATATAATTGAAATCATTGTATTTACTTTATTGATTCTTTTGTTTTTTCTTTATACCAGAGATGCATCGCTGCATGCTTATGATGATTTCTCACATTGGGGAATATTTACTAAAGAATTGTTATATTTCGGTGTTTTTGAAAATCAGTCTTCGTTAACTTCCATTATTACTACTCATGCCCATTATCCAAGAGGAGCTGCCGTTTATCATTATTTTATGCTGCTACTTTCAGGTTATTCGGACGGTAACGTATTATTTGCTCATTTCTTATTACATTTAGCATTTCTAGCTTCTTTAGCCGCAAATAAGAAATTGTGGCAAACCGGAATGTTGTTTTCACTTTTACTTTGCGGTGTAGTATTATATACGACCGGAATTCGTTCAATATATAACGATAGTACTATTGGCTTAATGTTCGGAGCTATTTTTGCAATTTATATCCTTGCGGAAGACAGGAAAAAAGCATTATTGCTTATTTTACCTATTATGATATTACTTGCCTCTTTCCGAGAAATTGGAACATGGCTTGCTAGTTTTGCTTCGATAATTCTTATAGCTCATTATACAATTTTTTATAAAAAGCCTAAAAAATCAAGTGATTATATTACGTATCTGATTTTACTTACTTTACCTATTTTGTGTAATTTTATTTGGATGAGTTATTTTAAAAATACCCATGATTTTTTTGACAGATGCGAACATAGTTTTAGTAATTTAGTATATATTGCTGAAAATTTTAATGAACAGCATAGATCATTATTACTAAATTACGGTAAATTTCTCTTGTTATTCTTATTAAAAGAAGGAAGTTTAGTTGTATATACTATTTGTATAGCTGCATGGTACGGAATTTGTAAATATAAACCGGATTTGCTGAAAGAATATAAATTTTTCCTGATAAGTACGTTTGCGTGTTTTATAATTTTTGCTTTGTGGCGGTTATATTTATATTTCTTTAACTTTAGTTATGAAGAGGCAATTAGAGGAGCATCGTTACTTAGATATCTTGGATGTTATGTTATAGCTATCGGAATGATTGCAGCTTCATATGTTAAAAATAGTATTTTCTTACACAAGCAAAGTAATAAAGAGTTATTTATATTCCTTCTGCTTCTTGCTGTTTCTACGTTTTCCGTAGTAAAAAATATACTAAGAATCAAACACTTAAACTTAGAACAAAAGAATTTTATCCAGCAAACAACAGAAGTTAAAAAGCTATTAGAGCAAGGCAATAAAATTGAATTTAACTTTAGCGGTAAGAAAGATAATTTACAATGTTATATATTAAATTATAATCTAGCACCGTATTTAGGTAGGCAATCCTTACAAGAATGCATAAAAGCTCCTAAAGAAGCGATTATAGAAACAAAGGAAGAAGCGGTATACGCTCCTTTTAAATAGCGTTGAGGATTTGTTGCACAGCTCCTATGTCATTCCTGTGTGGCCTTGTTGTGTAGATATTACCGAATCATTGCGAGTAGTCGTAGTACTTGCATGGCAATCTCATAAAATAATAACAGACTTCTGAGATTGCTTCGTCAATTGCTATGCAATTTCCGTAGTTCAGACGGGAAAGCTGATTCACGCAACAACATCACGCGAGAATAACATAAAACCAATATAGATTTTAACAATTATGGATATAAAATATAATTTAGCTGCTGCTTACCGAATAATGGCGTATTTATCGCTGGATGATCATACTTATACGCATCTATCCGCAAGACCTAAAAATGCCGATTTTTACTATATTTATCCTTTTGGACTAAGATTTGAAGAAGTAACTACAGAGAATCTTTTAAAAGTTAGTTTAGACGGACAAATTTTAGAATGGGAAGAATATCAATATAATAAAACTGGTTACTGTATTCATGGTAGTATTTATAAAACACGCCCTGATATTTCTGCCATTTTTCATTATCATACTCCTGCAGTTATTGCCGTTTCTGCTTTAAAATGCGGGCTTTTAGCGATCAGTCAATGAGCATTACATTTTTACGACAGAATATCATATCATAATTATAATTCTCTAGTACTAGATACCGACAAACAGAATAGTAGACTTGTTACTGACCTTAAACAGAATTATGTGATGTTATTTCGTAATCACGGTGCTATTACCTGCGGCAAAACTATTCATGAAGCTATGTTTTATACTTACCATTTAGAACAAGCTTGTAAAGAGCTTATAATCCCTTCCGTAGAAATATGTAAGCAGACGGTAAAAGACTTATTATCGTTTGAAGAAGATTTAGGCAAACGTGACTGGGCAGCTTGGCTACGACTTGTGAAGATGTGATCACAATACTACGACCCCAGCAGCTTTACTTGCTTGTTTTAAGGATTTATCAAGTGTTGCTATTGGTAACCCACAGCGTAATGCTAGCTTTAAATAACTAGCATCATAAAGTGTTAATCCATATTGTACGGCTAAATCCATTGTCTCAAACCATATATGTTCCAGTGTTATTTGATCAATTTTGATGTAAAGATCCTTTAAAGTATAAATTGTTTGGTGACGTTGATTTGCAGTAAGACGTTTTACACGCTCTGCACATAATGATACATTTCCAATCTCAAGTTTCCAAATAGCAGGGACAATTACTCCTTCTGTTATGGTTTTATCTAGTATATCCAAGCTTGCTACTTCATCAGGCATAAGCCATGATAAAGCGATTGAAGAATCTAAAACGAAAGAGACCATTTTTTACTTCTTACCCTCATTTTTGTAATTTAGCCATACTTCTAAATCCGATGGTTGTAAATTAATTTCTTTTGCAAGTTTTCAAAGTCTAAGAGCTGCAGCAATCTTTGCTATTTCAATATTATTATAAGAATCAATAGGAATAATTTTTGCAGCAGCTTTTCCTCTTTTAGTAATTAAAATTTCTTCACCTTTACTAGCTTGGTCTAATAATTTAGAAAAATGGGTTTTAGCATCAAAGGCTGTAATTGTGTTTTTCATATAATTAACTAGTCAGTTATAACATATTGTCAAAAACTTTAATATACATCTTTCCAAACGCTTATAGAGAGGAATTTAAAGGAGACACGGAAGTACTTGTCACCGCAGCGTACACACTAGTACGTGAGGATACGAGTCTAGGCTCGATGTATAAATTACCTCTAGAAGCGAAGTTTGAGAAAATGTCTAATGCCTACAACCGCTACCGTGAATATGTGGAGGATGGAGTTTTATATGCTTTAGCATCTTTTTAAGTAGTGTATCACGCTTAAGTTTTGATAAATAATCTAAGAAAATTTTGCCGTTTAAATAATCTATTTTATGCTGAATTACAATTGCTAAAAAGCCTTCTGCTGCTAGTTCTTGCTTATTACCGTTATAATCAAGATATTTTACCTTGATTGCTTTTGATCGTGTAATAGATGCTTCAATGCCTGGAAACGATAAAGAACCCTCAATAAAAGTTTGTTTTTCTTCCGAAAAATAAGTTATGTCCGGATTAATAAAAACTATTTAGCACCCAAACCCACTGCCATTTCTATATGTAAATTCTGAAGCATTTTATCGACAATAGTACGAATATTATCATCAACAATGTCTATATATTCTGCTTATTTTTTAAAAATATCGTTTGGTGCATAAACTATTTGACTATTTGATAGTAAGGTTTATCTTGATTCATTAATATACTCCGATAAATGAAGAGTTATTTTTGCATTGCTAAATAAAGATAGATATAGTTATTGCGAGCGAGCATTGTTGCGTAGACCGGTTTTTCCGTCATTGCAAGGAAATTACAAAGTAATTGACGAAGCAACCCAGTAAAAAATTCTAATTTACAGAATTTTTTTAATTATTTTCTAGATTGCCACGCAGCCCATGGCTGCTCACAATGATGACTCAGTGTCCATGCAACAACGCCTCCTTGCAATGGTGTAGCTTTTTCAAACCATCAATATTTATTTAGCAATGCCATTATTTCATTACGATAGCTGATAATATATTCTGATTATAAGATTCTTGCAAATGATATGAGCGTCTTTTACTTGGATATTTTAACGGATTTGTGTAAGTATCTTCAGCAATATTTTTTATATCTTTGACGCCTGCTTCTTTAAGTTTTAACTCTACAAAAGCCGGTAAATCAAACATATAATGATTTTCTTTTATAGAGTTTATAAAAAACTGTTTATTGTTAATATCCTTACTTAAGAAAGCTTTATAATATTCATCATCAACTTCATATGAACTTTGAGCTATAGCAGGACCTATCACTGCTATTAAATTCTTTGCTCCTTTTTCTGTTATTTTAGTAACTATATTACTAATAATGTTATTTATACTTCCTTTCCAACCTGCATGTGCTGCTCCAATTATTTTACCGTCGCCGCTTGCAAGTAATACCGGTACACAATCTGCCGATTGTACCGCTAATACTAAATTTTTCTTAGTTGTAATGCTGCCATCTGCTTTAGGTAGGGCAATTATGGGCTCATCAGCATTAACAATTTGATTGCCATGTGCTTGGTTTAAAATTAAAATATCTTGTGCTTTAAAATAAGTAATAATAGATTTTTTGTTTTCAACTATTTCTGTTTCATTTATAGAGTTATTTTTTTTTATATATCTATGACTAGAATTATTGAATGTTTTATCAAAAATTTTATAATAAACTGATCCGTTTATTAATCCTTCCATGAAAATACCCCATATTAATTATAATAGTTTTATTAATACTTTATCCGGTCGTTTACAAAAAAATAAACAGCTAGAAAAAATAATAGCACAATTTCATCAAGACTATAACCTAATCCCTATTATCGGCGTAGAAATAGAGTTTTATTTAAGTCACAATATTGATATAGCTAAATTTGAAATACTTTCAAGAAAATACTTAGCTAGATTTAAAATTGCTAAAATAAAAAAAGAAAAAGGCAATAACCAATTTGAAATAGATCTTCCCCCTTCTGTAAACTTAATACAATATATAAAAAATATATTAGAGGTTAAAACTATTTTAAAAAAAATGGCACAGCAGTTAAACGGTTATATAGATTTTTCGCCTAAGCCGTTTTTGGATGATTATGGTAATAGTATGCATTTTCATATTAATTTTAATTCCGAGCTCAATGATTATTATATAATTTTAGCAGCACAAGGGCTATGTCACTATATGTTAGACACCCTACTCGCTTTTATGCCTACTACTCTAGATTATTCACGGATAAATAAAAAATTTATGGCTCCTACGCATATATCGTACGGTGGAAATAATAGAAGCGTAGCCGTACGAACCCCAAATGCTTTTCCCAAACGTTTAGAACATCGCTTATCTTCCCCCGAAACCGATCCATATATAGCAATTTTTACTATTTTAAAGTCAATATTGTTGGCTTTAAAATCTCCAAGTTCGCTCCAAACAATAGAAAAAATTTATGGGAATGCTTTCGATCCACAATATAATTTAACTCCATTACCGACATCATCTCAGGAGAGCCTTATGTTATTTAAACCGGATTTTTTTAAATAATTTGTATTTTGTTTACAAAACCTAAAAACTAAACAATAATTGTTTTTTACAACTAAAATAAAGATTGATATAAAATATTAAATATAAAACTGCCGAAATTGTTTCAATTAATTATTTTATTTTTGTAAAACTAAATACTGATTAAGTGCTTTAAGCTGCACTTCACTCTATATTTTCATAATTTTTCATTAGATAATTAAATTCCGCACCATAGATAAATATCATATTTATAATATAGAAGAATATTAATGTAACTATTATACTACCAAGGGAACCATACATTAGATTTAATTGATTATAGTAGACTATATAAGTTGAAAGCAAATAGCCGCTTATTATCCATAATATCACAGTTAATAAAGCCCCTGGAAATACATCAATAAAATTTAGTTTTACATTAGGTAATATATAATACAAAGACGAGGCACCTAAAAATAATAAAATTAAAATTAAAGAATATCTTATAAAATTTAAAATGATCTTATATTTTTCAATGGTCTCTAATATTATCGGAATTTTTGTAAATAATATTGGAATCACCACTAAAAGAAACATAGTAAAGGTAATCAAGGCACTAATTATAAGAAACTGTATAATACTAAGTAATCTTCTTCTTATATAAGGGGGGGGAGATTTTATTTGATATACACGATTTAAAATAGTCCTTAAACATTCTACAAAAGAAGAGGCAGTCCAAATACTGCCTACTATGGCAAGATTCATTAAACTTTGAGGAGGAGCACTTAGTAATTCTCGTATTCTTTTTTCTATTGATTCCGTTGCTTGTTCCGGAAGACTCTCTAGAAAAATTTGTATAAAATTTTGACCAAGTTCTGAAGCTCCTAAAAAGCTTGTTAAAGCTAATAAGAATACTAGGAAAGGGAAAATAGATAAAAGTATCATGAATGACATATATCCCGAATGTTCAACGCCATCATCTTCTATTATTCTAAATAAGGCTACGTAAAGACAATTAAAAATTTTTCTCATTATAAAAGCTAAGTTGTTATTATTAATTTTATATTTAATCTTAAATAAGTTCGCTGTAAATAATTAATTTATAATTAAAATGAAACTATACTTTATCCTTGATTTGAAATATTAATATAGAAATGAAATTCTTCCTTGCATTAATTTTATATTTTTCTATAACACACCAAAATTTTATTTTTTTATAAATTGTAATTTATGCTTCAGTAAATAAGTTTTTAAAACATAAAGTATTCATATTTTAAAGATAATTTTAAAGTTCTTATGATATTTTTATTTGATAAGAAATAATTTTGCACGATTCTTTAATAATTATTTACCAAATGATTACAAAAAACTTAAAAAATGTTATTTTATAGTTGCTTATAATATTAATTTATGGTATCACTTCTACTTATACTTGGATAAGTTTATATGGTATAAAATTATTAATAACCACATGTTTTATAATAATATAGGATAATATAATATCATTTTTGTTCAAAGAAAATTTTTAAATATAGATATAATTAGTAACCAAGGAGAGGATGATGGGTAGAAAAAACGATATTATACAAAAAATTGATAGTTTTATCGGCAAGAAAATTTATTCTTTAAGACTCGCTAAGGGGTTGTCTCGTCAACAACTTGCTGAAGTAATTGATGTTACGCATCAACAATTACAAAAATACGAAAAAGCAATTAATAGAATTTCTGTAGGAAGGCTAGTACTAATCGCAGAAGCTTTAGATAGGAATATTGATTATTTCTTTGAAGGTTTAGAAGAAGCTAATAAACCGCAGCCCGTACATACTCAACATCAACGTATGTGCATTGAAGTTTCAAGAAATTTTATGAAAATTAATAGCACGGAAGAACAACAAGCCGTTAATAATTTAGTAAAATGTTTAGCTGGAAAAGAAAAACTAAAAACTAATGCATAAAGGCAAGCTGCCATCCTGATTATGTTGTGATATCATTTATACAATCCCCGCAGAAGCGGTAACTTTAATACAGAAGTTACATATTTGATAAAACAAACATATAAGAAACTTATTTTTATATGTTTTACTAGATTCCTGCTTTTAGCTAGGAATAACATTGCTTGCCTTGATAATATACAGAATACAAATCTTGATCAGCGTTGTGGAGAGGAAGACTCTCTTTTAATAGGTATTGATTTATTTAAATTTTCCGACTGAATGCTATCTCTTGCATTCATTAATGCTCCCATAATTTTTATATTTTCTTTGATGTTAACTCTATCTCTTCCTACTACCATTTTAGCTTTTTCAATATCCGGCTTATCTTTACTTATAGGTTTTAATTCAGACTTTCCTGATACTACCCTTACATCTTCCGTTTTAACACTAGGGTTTTCAATTGCTTCTGCTTGTTTTTGTACTTGTTCTTGTAATAACTTATCTATAGTTTGTAAACGTACCTCTTTAGATAAAGTTTTATCATCAACTAAATTAGCTTTAATGAAACTTTGCTGTTCTTCAGTAGAAGATTTAGTACCAAATGCCTTTACCAACTCATCTACTTTTTTTATTGATTCCTCTTTTTTTTCTTCAAGAGTTTTAAGGTTACCATTTGAAGAAAGCATAGCACGAAAATTATTGACTTTCTCAACTGCAAGCTTAGAGATATTATTTAATATACTAGAAGTTTCTTGTACAATTCTTTCTTCTGCTGACACTACCGGTTCTTTGGATTTTTCTAATACTTCTATAACAGGATTAACAGCGTTAATTACTTCCTGAGCCTTGTTATATATATCATCGCGAGGCTTGTGTTCTTCTATATTCTGTCCTTTTAACCCTTCAGTTAAATTTTGAGTTTCTATATCTAAAGCTGCCTCACTCGCTGCACCTTTAGCTTTTTTAAGTGCCTCTTTCTCAGAGTCATTAATATTACTATTATCGATTCCACTAGAAACTGCCTTAGTTATTTCAGGACCTCTTTTGCCTTCATAAATACCGTCTACTAACCATTTAGTCATTAGCTCTCTATCAGGTAAATTGGTCTTACTTTCTGCAATACCTTTTTCCGCTGATGCCATAATAAGTGCTTTATTAGGTAAGGATAAAGAGGTATCACTATGAGTAGCTATAGTCTCGCCTACCCCTTTAACAATTTCTGCTTTGTCTTGAGCTTCAAGCGAGCTTCCTGCAACTGTGTTAGTAATTTCTTGAATTATTCCGCCTTTGACTTCTGCTGTAGCCGGACCATCTAAAACATTAGACGTAATGGCTTGTATGTTTGTTGTTTTTAATTCAGTATTACTTAGAGGATCAAACAAAATATCATTTACTTTTTTTATTGTATCTTTTTTAGTTTGTTCCGCCGTAATCTTATCTAAATTCTGCTGCATCAATTGTTGTTGTGCCGGACTGAGAACTTGGGCTTCTACACCTTTCTTTAATACAGAACCTAATAATTTTTGTTTTTCCGCATTGCTTAATTCAGAGACATTAACCTTATCACCTACTGCTATAAGCATTGTTCCTTTATCTTCAGTAGAAAGGTTACTTTTTATTACAGCATCCGTAATATCGTCAATTGCTGCAGCTCTACTTGCATCATCTTTAAGACTTAAACCGACATCTAATGCTTTTTCTAACATCTGCTGTTTTTGCTTCGGCTCAAGATTCTCTGAATTTAAAGTGATAGCTACTGTAGCTTCAAGCATTTTTGATTTTTCTAGGTCTGGGGTATTCTGATCATTTTTTATGGTTTTTAATACTGCATTGACTCCAGCTACTTTTGCGTCCGGTGTGAGGTTTTGATTATTGACCGTATTTTCAGTTAAAGCAATGATATTAGTCTGCTTTTCAGCAATATCACTTTTCTCATTATTAAGAATTGCCGTGGCTGCTTCTTTAATTAAATCAATTTGTTTATTGCTATCAATTTCTTTTGTTAAACCTGCATTTACATAATTTAATAAATCTTGCATGCTGCCTGATAAAGTCGTAGCTGCATTAAGAAGGTTTGGATTCACTTGTTGCGATTGTGACATTTGTGAAGTCTCAGGTTGCAGTGGTTGGTTAGTAGGAGTAATTGGCGGTACTTGTTGTTTATACTGAGGTAGTTCAACCGATGAACTTGCTGTTTGCTGTGGAGTTATTAGCGGTTGTTCCTTACTTTGTCCTTGTCCTATTATAATATCTTCAGCTTGCGATAAATCAACGCTCTGCCCTTGGTTTAGTTCTACCTCTTTCATCATTTCTTTATATTTACCGCGTGTTACCGCAAGTGTATAAATTTCTCCACCCTGCTCTATATAAGCTATTGCGTTATCTCCGGTTCCGGCAAATTTTAAAGGTTTTGGTGAGCTTATTTCTTTAAGTTGAGGTTTACCGTTTGGTCCTTCTTCGTAGTGGGCAGTGAAATATACGGCTTTATCTTTGGAGGGCTTTGTGCCATCAGCTTTTAATGCTACCATCGATAAATGCATTGACCCATCGGCTTTATCAAGTTTTATAGGAAAATCTATTTCCCTATATGAGCTGATCTGAACCTGAGTACCGTCTTGTTTAGCTACAGTAAAAGGCCTAGTTTTAACAGTTGTTTCATTTAAGGTACAGAGTTCATCACCTGCATCATTTTTAACTACTGTTGCTCTAAGATCGCTTGCACTTACTTGATTTTCCCACTGTACCGGTTTAAATCCACCAGGGTATCCACTAGCGACACTAAATGTATTATGAACATTTTTATAGCCGGCTATTTCTATTGATTCTAATTTCTTTTTAAGCTCAGAATTTTCTAAAGCCTTATCAATAAATTCTCTATTAGCCGGATTGCCGAAAAAAGTACTTAATGTTTTATCTTTTTCTTCTTCTATTTCTTTTCTTTTTTGTTCAGCTAAATCACGGTCTGTAAGGGCTGCTAGATCTTTTAATATTTGTTCTATTAAATTATCTTTTTGCGGTTGTATAATTGTTTCTCTTACAGCCTTGGTTATTGGGTCCGATGTCTGACTGTCAGGAGAGATATTGCCCGATAAAGCACTAATTGAAGGGGTAGATTGAGTAGAAGATGCAGAAGTAACGATAAAACCATCGTCAGCTTCTAGTTCTGGGGTTGTAGTTTGAGATAACAATTCTTTTTGCTCTTGTTCTTCTGTATATTCCTTATTTGCTAAAGGATCAAATTCACTTGTATTTAGGTTGCCGTCTTTACTCATAAAACCTCTCATTTAACCAAAAATTAATTAGCACAAACTGTCAGTGATGCGTAGTCAAGCCGATGTTGTTACGTTGATCTTTACCCTCTATGTCATGCCCGCATAGGCGGGCATACAGTCACTAAAAAGTCTAAGCACACTAGATTCTTAAATTAAAGGCTCGATTTATTTCGCTTTTTTCTGGATTCCCGCCTACGCGGGAAAATGATATAACATATCCTTTTTTCACAGTTTGTGTTATACTGTCAGAGATAGTATATAGAAATTTTAGTAATATCAAGAAAAAACTAATATTATTTATTGAGAAAATTTAATAGAATTTTTATATTCTTTATTGAGTGCTTTAGTTGCCCAAAGCCAGGTTAAGCAAGTAATTATAAATATAATCATTAAACAGATGGAAATAGATTGATAACTAGCGGAAGGTAATATTATAAATATCAATGATTGTAAAAATGCACTACCAGATTTACCGAGTTTTGTACCTATCATGTCGGCAGCAGCTTTCCCTTTTATTTTTATTTCCGGATCTAAAGGAACATAGGCCATTTCTTTTGTTGAATCAAATAAGGTATATTTGCTTGATTTACTAAGCACATTTTGAATAGCACCTATTGTTATAGCAATTAAAGCAGGATCGGTTAGAATAAAATTTGCTATTATTAAGCCGGCAAATCTTTCAAAATTATTAACGGCAAAAAATAATATACCGGTAATAAAAACTATTAAAGGAGTAATAACAGCCGCCATAAACCAGCCAAGTCTTCTAACTATATTTGAACCAAGTACGACAAATAAAATAGTAAATACTCCGGTATAGCGCAAATAACTTCCTATAAAAGCTGCATATTCGGTTGGAGTTTTATAAATTTTAGTAGCTGCTGCTTTCCAAGGACCTTCTACTAAATTAATGGCAATGCCATAGCAGATAAGCAAAGTTGCAATTAATCTAATATGTCTTGACGATAGAAGCATCTGAAAACTTTCGGCAATAGTCATAGATTTTTTCTTTGCTTTAAACCTGAGTAACGCCATATGCTCTTTATCTAGTACTTTATGATTAAGCAACCAAAAAGTTTTAATAGCTATTATTCCTAAAATTAATACTATAGTTAGTATAATTTGTATAGAAAGTGTATGAAAAGACGATTGTAATGCAAATTTATTAGTTACGTAATCATTAATATTACTTAGATTTTCTAAAAACTGCCCTGCTAAATAAATACCTGTTTGACTAAGTAAACCGAATAACGGATAAAATCTTTTAGATTCTTCCACTGTAGTAATATTATTAACAAACTGCCAAAAAAGTAATGCGAAAACTACGTTTGGCCATAATTCGGCTATTATATAAAATAACGAAAAACCCCATTTTGATAAAAGCAATATAAACCATTTTAAATTAGGTAAACTTGCCGTTAAATTTTGAACGGTTACAGGGCTTAAATGCAGCATTTCATGATTTGGAAAAATAACGTAAGCAAAAAGAGCAAAGAATGTTAAAAATATTGATATAATAAGATAAAATATATTTTCTGCTTTCATCTTATTAACAAGCTTTACATATATAGCAGTCATTAAAAAAGCTGACGGCATCACTCCCCAAAACTTCAAAAACGAGATAGTCTCGGCACCGATCATAGTAGTAACAATACTATCTTTTAAAGCTCTGATTAGATTTTGGATAAATAAAATACAGAACATTAATAAAGCGATGAATAAAAATTTAGAAACTTCATGGCGTTTTATAGGCCAGATATAATCGGTAAGTTTGGAAAAACAGCTATTGATTTTAGAGGAGGAATTTTCTATATTACTGGGGTTAATCGTCATTATTTGGTCTAACCTATCTTGCTATTGGTTAGAGTTATATATTAAAGATTTTCTAAATTTAAGTCAAGTTAAAATCAAATTAAAATGAGTAATTATTGGTTAAATATTTATAAACCAAGAGGTATAAGTTCTGCTCAACTTGTTAGCATAGTAAAAAAAATACTCGGTAAAACCAAGATAGGACATGCCGGTACTTTAGACGTAGAAGCAGAAGGAATATTACCGCTTGCCGTAGGTGAAGCTACAAAGCTGATACATCTGCTAATTGATGCTAGAAAAACCTATATTTTTACTATAAAATTCGGAACGCAAACCAATAGCGGCGATTATGCCGGTAAAGTAATAGCAACGAAAGATTGTATCCCTTCTCAAGAAGAAGCTTATACCGTATGTTCTAAATTTATCGGTAACGTAACACAAATACCGCCGGCTTTTTCAGCTCTTAAAGTTAACGGTGTAAGAGCTTATAAATTGGCTAGAGAGGGAAAAACAGTAGAATTAAAGCCACGAAATATAACTATTTATGATCTAAAATGTTTAAATTTTGATGAGAAAAATGCTACCGCTACATACTATACGGAATGCTCAAAAGGTACTTATATAAGGACTTTAGCAGAAGATTTGGCATTGTCCTTGCAAAGTTTAGGATTTGTGATAGAATTACGCCGTACTCAGATTGGAATATTTAAAGAAGAAAATGCTATCCGAATTAAATCACCTGACGAAGTTACCCAAAATTCCCTAGAGGAAAAAAGTATAAAGATAGAAGCAATACTGGACGACATCCCGGTTCTTGATGCAACTGACAGCCAAGCACAGCAAATTAAATATGGACAGAAATGTTTATTTAATTATGAAAAAGACTTTAGACATCTTGCCAAATTTGCTTATAGAGAGGAATTTGAAGGAAACACGGAATGCAGCACCACAGCGTACGCTTTAGTACGTGAGGATTCGAGTACCCGATTGACGTACAAATTACCTCTAGAAGTAGAGTTCGGCAAGATGTCTGTTGATCTTTTATGGGTTCGCTATAAAGGCGCTTTGCTTGCAATAGGTAGCTTAAACAAGAGTTGCTTTAATTCTTTACGAGTATTTAATTTAACACAAGACTTCTTTTAAAACTGGAAGTCTATAATATTTAAGGAGAGATTATCGATGTCGATTACTACAGAACGTAAACAACAATTAATTAAAGAATATGCTATAACGGAAAATGATACCGGTTCAAGTGCAGTGCAATGTGCTATCTTAACTGAAAGAATCAATAATTTAACTGAGCATTTTAAATCTAACTATAAAGATCATACTTCAAGACGCGGATTATTAATTTTAGTTGGGCGTCGCCGTAGATTACTTAACTATATTAAAAAGAATAATGTTAGCAAATATTTAGATTTAATAAGTAAGCTAGGAATTAGAAAGATTAAGTAGTTGGATAATCGTCATTGCGAGCAGCCGTAGGCTGCGGTGGCAGCAACCTCGTCAAATATCCTGAGATTACTTCGTAATTTTCCTCGCAATGACGTGGTAGAATACAATAAAATATAAATTATGAAATGAGATAAATAGATGTTTAACGAAATAACTAAGAGTGTTACATGGAACGGGAAAGTTCTTGAGCTTAGTACAGGTAAAATAGCAAGGCAAGCTGATGGGGCAGTTACGGTAAAAATGGGTAATTCCGTTTTATTATGTACGGTAGTAGTAGCTAACAAAGCAAAAGAGGGCATAGTTTTTTTTCCTTTAACAATTAATTATAGAGAAATGGCATATGCTGCCGGTAAGATACCAGGGGGATTTTTTAAACGTGAGGGAAAAGCATCAGATAGAGAAGTTTTAATATCTCGTTTAATAGATAGACCGATTAGACCATTATTTCATCCGGCTTTTGTAAATGAAACGCATGTAACTTGCAGTGTTCTTTCATATGATCCTGAAACTCCGGTAGATATACTTGCAATTATCGGTGCATCGGCTGCACTTAGCCTATCCCCTGCTCCTTATCTAGAAATAGTTGCAGCAAGTAAAGTAGGTTTAATCAATGGTGAATTTGTTTTAAATCCGACACTTGAATTATTAAAAACAAGTCAGCTTGATTTAGTAGTTGCAGGAACATCAGATTCAGTAATGATGGTTGAATCGGAAGCTCATTTACTTTCTGAAGAACAAATGTTAGAAGCAGTAAAATTTGGATTTGAAAGCTTTCAGCCGGTAATAAAGATAATTAAAGAACTAGCAGAAGAAGCTAAAAAACCAAAACTTGAAATGCAAGATTTATATCCTGCTTCATTAAAGAAAGAAATTGAGAAGTTATTTGTAAAAGAAATTGAACAAGCTTTTGCAATTAAATCTAAACAAGAACGTAGCACTAATTTAGATTTAATACCTGAAAAAGTTCTTACACATTTTGTAAGCGACATAGAAAATAAAAAATATAGTAATTATCAAATCGAATCAGCTTTAAAAGCTATTGAATCAGATATATTACGTAACGAGATTTTAGAAAAAAATAGACGTATCGATGGAAGAAGTACCACCGATATAAGACAAATTGCTTGTGAAATAGGTTTACTACCTTCCGCACATGGTTCAGCTTTATTTACTAGAGGTGAAACGCAAAGCTTAGTTAGTACTACATTCGGTACTAGTTTAGATGAGCAGATAGTTGACAGTTTAGAGGGTGAGTATAAAGAGCGTTTTATGCTCAATTATATCTTTCCGCCATACTCTGTAAATGAAGCGATGCCGATGAAAGTACCTAGTCGTCGTGAAGTCGGACATGGTAAACTCGCATGGCGTGCTATTAATCCAATATTACCTAATAAAGTACAATTTCCTTATTCTATTAGAGTAGTTGCCGAAACTACGGAGTCTAACGGTTCTTCTTCAATGGCAACTGTTTGTGGTAGTTCTCTTGCTTTAATGTATGCCGGCGTACCGATAAAAGCACCGGTTGCTGGTATTGCTATGGGACTTGTTAAGGAAGGCAAAAAATTTGCCGTATTATCGGATATTCTCGGCGATGAAGATTATTTCGGTGATATGGACTTTAAGGTTGCAGGAACTAGCGAAGGGATTACTGCATTACAAATGGATATCAAAATATCCGGAGTAGATTTTAAAATAATGAAAGTAGCTTTGGAGCAAGCACGACTCGGTCGTTTGCATATACTGGAGCAAATGAATAAAGTTATCAGTAAACCAAATAACGAACTAAGTAAAAATGCTCCTTCTACTACTACTATAAAAATAGATAAGGATAAAATTAGAGATATTATAGGACCGGGTGGTAAAGTAATAAAGGAAATTTGTGAAACTAGCGGTGCTAAAATAGATATAAGCGATGACGGTACGGTGTTTGTTTATGCTTCAGATAGAGATAAGCTAAAAGTTGCCTTAGATAAAATTAAAGCTATTGCCGTTGAACCTGAAATCGGTGAAATATTTAACGGTACGGTAATGAAAGTCTTAGATTCCGGTGCTTTTATTAATTATTTAGGTAATAAAGACGGCTTTGTTCATATTAGTGAAATTTCAGAAGAAAGAATAGAAACGGTTAGCAGTGTTTTAAAACAAGGCGATATGGTAAAAGTTAAGCTAATAGGCTTTGATAATAAAGGCAAAGCAAAATTAACTATTAAAAATGCCGATAAAGATAAATCTTCAAATAATATAAAGCCAAAAACTAATGTTAATAATGCTAAGGACAATTCAGAACCTGAGCAGCGACGTGATTCTAGTAAAAAACGAGTTTGGAATGAAGATAATAATGCTGAAACTGCTGAAGTAATTACAGAACGTAAGTATTTTAATTGATATGACGTCATTGCGAGGAAATTACGAAGTAATTGACGAAGCAATCTCAAGAGTTTGTTATTATTTCATGAGATTGCCGTGCAGCCCCTATGGCTGCTCGCAATGAAGGTTCGGGTATCCACAAAAATAGCTCATTATACTAATAATTTACTGGATACCGTGGATAAGCTACGGTATGAACAATGAGTAAATAAATGACCGACACAAATAATTACCGAATCATCGCAAATAGGGTTATTTCTAATGAAGCAAGTGCTTTAGAAAAATTATCCGAAAATATCCCTGAAGACTTTAACAGAATTATAGAATTTTTACTATCTTTCAAAGGACGGATAATCCTAACTGGCATAGGTAAAAGCGGTTATATTGCAAGAAAAATAGCTGCTAGCTTTTCTTCAACCGGTATGCCTGCTTTTTATTTACATCCGGCAGAAGCAAGTCACGGCGATTTAGGTATGGTGACAAGAAATGATCTAGTAATTATGTTATCTAATTCCGGTGAAACTAAAGAACTATTTAATATAATTGAATATTGCAAGAACTCTTCCATAAAAATTGCTGCAATGACAATGAATAAAAATTCTACTTTAGCTAAAAGAAGCGATTTTTTATTAATAGTACCTGAATACCCGGAAGCTTCTGTAATTGGAGCTCCTACTGTATCATCTTTAATCATGCTATCACTCGGTGATGCTTTAATGACTGTTATACATGAAAAACGAGGCTTTACTAAAGATGATTTTAAAATTTATCATCCGGGAGGTATAATCGGTGCTAATTTAACAAAAATTAAAAACCTAATGCGTAGCGGTGATGAAATACCTTTAGTATATGAAGATACTTCCTTTGCCGAAACTATAATTATTATGAATAAAAAACGCTTAGGTTGTACGCTTGTAACAGATAAAAACCAAAATTTGGTGGGAATTATAACCGATGGGGATTTACGTCGTCATATTAACAATCAAATCCACTTAAAAACAGCATCAAGCATTATGACCAAAAACCCTATTTATATCTCATCGGAAATATTTGCAAAAGAGGCTTTAAATTTAATGAAAGCCAAGAATATCACTAATATACCAATTGTTGATGATAATATTATTATAGGCATTATTCATATTCATGATTTACTATGCATAGGGGTTAGCTAAAATCTATGCCCTCTTCTTATAAACGGCGAAAAAAAATTTGGAAATCTGTATATCTTTTAATAACAGTTGGAATTTTGTATATAGGATATATATTAATTAAAAGCGGTTATATTAATGAAGAAAACGATATTAACGTTACAAAAAAAAGTTTAAAAGATAATAAGAATTTTGACTTAAAGTATAATATTATATTGAAAGATTCAATTTTTGAAGGAGTAAGTAAAAATTTAAATGCGTATAAGATTAAAACTGAACGAGCTATAAAAGAGTCGGATAATAAATATAAACTAGATATAATAAATGCTGTTTATAACGTAAATCAAGACCAAACTCTTATTATCAATGCGAAAGAAGGCTTTTTAGATGAAGAATCAAGCATATTAGATTTAAAAAACGATGTAAAACTTTTTTTTGATGAGATCATATTTAACGCTAACGATGTAAGGATTGATTTAGTAAATAAGAATATAACCGGTCATTCCCCTGCTAAGTTACTTTACAAAAACTCTTCAATTACTTCGGATAGTTTTAATACGAAAGATGAAAGTAATATTATAATTTTTAAAGGCAATGTCTCTACAATCATCGATTTATCGGATTAGACATCTTTCCAAACCAGCTTATAGAGAGGAAGTTAAAGGAGACATGGAACGCAGCACCACAGCGTACAAAGAAGTACGTGAGGATACGAGTACCGATTCGACGTCTAAATTACCTCTAGAAGCGAAGTTTGGAAAGATGTCTATTATTAAACTTGTTTTACTTCTTATAATTAGTACCATAATATATGCTAATGATAAAAATATTTCAAATTTACATATCACATCTGATAGTTTAATTATTGATAGAACCAAACAAAAAGCAGCATATCTTGGAAATGTTATTGTTTACTTCGATAATGCGATACTTAGAACGAAAGAATTATATATTTTTTATAAAACAATAGATGAAAAGCAAACTATTGATCATATAGTTGTCCCTACTAAATTGACTGTAGAAAGAAAAATAAATAATGAATTATTACTTGCAGATAGTGCTAAATATTTTTTCGATAATAAACAACTTATTCTACTTGGTAATATAATATTACAGCGTGACGATAATGTTTTAAAAACTAATAAACTAATCTATTATGTAGATATTATTAAGAAATAGAGCTATTTACCGTTGGTACGTCATTGCAAGCGATTGCAAGAAGTGTGACAATCCGGAAAATAATTAAAAAAAATGCTAAAGATTAGTATTTTTAACTGGATTGCTTCGTCAATTGCTATGCAATTTCCTCGCAATGACGTTGAAAATTAATCCACGCAACAAAATCTTAACAAATAAAAAAGATGGACAGCTTACACGTTAAAAATATATCAAAATCCTACAAAAAAAGGAATATATTAACTGATATATCTCTGAATATAAAACAAGGAAAAATAGTTGGTTTATTTGGTCCGAATGGAGCCGGTAAAACAACTTGCTTTAACATTATTATCGGTTTAATGAAACCGGACTCAGGGCAATTACTTTTAAATGATATAAATATTACCAACTTGCCTATTTATTTACGAGCAAGGCTTGGAATCGGCTATCTTCTTCAAGAACCTTCTATATTTCGGGGATTGTCGGTTGAAGATAATATTAAGGCTGTAGTTGAGATATCTGAAAATGATAAAGAAGTAATTGAACAAAAAACCTATAATTTGTTAGAGAAGTTTTCGATAGCTCATTTAAAAGATTTATCCGCTGCTAGCTTATCAGGCGGTGAAAGGCGTAGGCTTGAGATTGCACGTGCACTTGCAATAGAGCCTAAATTTATCATGCTTGATGAACCGCTTGCCGGTATTGACCCACTTGCTATTTCCGATATCAAAAATCTAATTACTTATTTACGTGAATTTAATATAGGTATATTAATTACCGACCATAATGTACGTGATACTCTAGATATAGTCGATCGTGCTTATGTTATTTTTGAAGGTAAAGTATTATTAGAAGGAAGTGCTAAGGAAATAGCAAATAGCAAGAAAGTTAAGGAAGTGTATTTAGGTGAGAGCTTTAGTTTCTAGACTATGCAAATTCGTCATTGCAAGCGACTTGCAGGTGTTGTTGTATGGATTGTTTTATGTCATTCACGCGTAGGCGGGAATGACATCGAGTAGGTTTCCCAAGCCATGCAACAAGGCTCTTTTGCAGGAATGACATAAGAGCCATGTAATAATATTCAAAACAGTTTTCTATGCAAATTAACAAAGAAATTTTTAGGGCTTATGATATAAGAGGCAATAGTCTTAAAGATTTAACGAAAGAAGTAGCTTATAAAATCGGCTTTGGTTTTGCTGAGATGACTATAACGAAAGATAACGATAAAATCTGTATCGGTTTAGACGGTCGGCTTAGCTCCCCTACCCTTTGTAAAGCTTTAGAACTAGGATTAACTAATGCAGGGGCTGAAATCATAAATATTGGCGTAGTTCCAACGCCGGTTTTATATTTTGCCGATAAACACTTTACGCCTGCCGGTAGTATTATGGTTACGGGATCACACAATCCTCGTGACGATAACGGCTTTAAAATACTACAAAACGGTAAACCTTTTTTCGGTGATCAAATACAGGAGTTATTGACTAAGATTTTGGATAACTACTCCAATACCACACCAGCATCCCCTTATGTCATTCCTGCGAAAGCAGGAATCCATAATATACAATCTAAATACCTAAAACGTGTTTTAGATGGAATAAACATTAATCCAAAATTAAAAGTAGCTTGGGATTGTGGCAATGGAGCAACCGGCGATATTGTTGAAGAACTTAAAAAGCATCTCTCAAACAAGAATATAATCATACATAGTAAGATTGACGGGAATTTTCCAAGCCATCATCCTGATCCTACAAATCCTGCTAATTTGCAGGAGCTAATAAAAGTGGTTAAAGAACAAAATTGTGACCTTGGTATAGCTTTTGACGGTGACGGTGATAGAATCGGCATTATAAGCTCAAGCGGTAAAATATTATTCGGTGATCAAATTTTATGCATTTTTGCTGAGGATATTTTAAAGGAAAATCCAAACGCAACTATAATAGTTGATGTAAAAGTCAGCCAATTTATAGTTGCTAAAATAAAATCATATGGAGGACATCCTATAATATGGCGAACAGGTCATCCTTTTATTAAAAGCAAAATGCTTGAGACAAAGGCTTTACTCGCTGGCGAAATGAGTGGGCATATATTCTTTGCCGATAAATATTTTGGTTTTGACGATGCAATTTATGCAGCTCTTAGATTTTTAGATTTACTTAGTAGATCAAGTAAAACTCTAGATGAGATAATAGAAGATATACCGAAAGGCTATAGTACACCGGAAATTAAAATTTTTGTTCCTTCAGAGTTAAAATTACAAATTATTAAAGAGATTAAAGAAAAATCATTAGAAGAGAAAATAGAGTTTAATGATATAGACGGTGTACGGGTAAATACTGTACATGGTTGGTGGCTCTTGCGTAGCTCTAATACCGAATCTATTATAGTTGCAAGGGCTGAATCAGATAGTAAGAATGGTTTAGAGGAAATAATCACTATAATTAATAAATATCTTGAAAAATACGGGTTATTAATTAATTATTAAAATATTATTTTATATATTTTTCTTACATTTAATTAATATAAAGAAAAATAATATGTTAAAAATCTTAGATATCAATCACTCATTTGTTGATACTAAATTAGTTACAATAATACCAATAGGTGCAAATAAATACATTAAATATTAACATTGAGGCACCATTAGTAATAAAACATAAAGACCTTGAGCCTACTGATAATCCTCTCATTTTTAAACTTAACAGTGACGTAGCCGCATCTAACCGTTTAAATAGTCTGACCATTGACTACAGTGATGCAGGCTTATTTA
The DNA here is from genome assembly GCF_047973405.1 of Rickettsia aeschlimannii. NCBI lineage: Bacteria > Pseudomonadati > Pseudomonadota > Alphaproteobacteria > Rickettsiales > Rickettsiaceae > Rickettsia > Rickettsia aeschlimannii. Next base: position 71,168 of record NZ_JBFQGO010000004.1, on the reverse strand, counting down.
GTGGTCCAATTATTAGTTATGACAACAAACTTGGTACAATAACATTTAGTAGATCGACAGATAGTAATGCTAATACTGAGACTTTAGGAAATACTATTAATACTGATGAAACCGTTTAAGGGTATGAGGTCATTCCTGCTAGGTGTTGTTACATGGATAGGTTTTTCCGTTATTGCGAGGAGTTGCGTTAGCAACGACGCGGCAATCTCATAAGATAATATAAAAAAACTCCTGAGATTGCTACGCCAGCATAAATGCTGGCTCGCAATGACGATATAAGTTCGTATTTATTAGTTAAACAAGTGACAAAGAAAGAAATATACTCAAATGATTTGGAGAATGGGAATGTAAAACGAGGAGTGAGTACGCACAGCCTATATTTAATAGGTGATCCGAAGTTTTGCAGAAACAATTCTTCAAAGCAGAAGAGTATAATTATATTATGTGGTCCGACTGCTAGCGGGAAGTCTTATTTAGGTCATGAACTAGCTAAAGCTTATAACGGCGAAATCATTAATATCGACTCAATGCAGGTTTATAAGGAAATTCCTATTATTACCGCCTCTCCTCCGAAAAGCTACAAAACTGAAATCTTGTATCACTTGTATAACTTCTTATCAATGACAGAAGATTTCTCGGTAATAAAATATCTAAAACTTGCGATAGAAAAAATAAAAGAAATAACCGACAGGGGTAAGCTACCTATATTAATAGGTGGAACGGGTTTATATATCAATTCTTTAGTTTTTGGCTATAATAATATTCCTGATATATCAGAAGATTTACGAGAACAGGTAAGAAACTTACATGTTAAAATAGGCAATATAGAATTATGGGGTAAATTAGAGAAGCTTGACCCGCTTGCTGCTTCTAAAATAAACCAAAATGATACTCAGCGTTTAATTCGAGCTTATGAAGTATTCATGCAAACCGGTAAATCTATTTTTTCTTTTCAAACTTTGCCAAAAGAACAAATCTTATCTGATTTTAATTTCAAAATTATTTTCTTAAATCCTGAGCGAAAATTTTTATATAAAATATGTGATGAGCGTTTAGATAAGATATTTAAAGAAGGGGCAATTGACGAAATAGCTTTAATAAAAAAGCAATTTGCTCCTAAAGATTATACGAATTTGAAAGCTGTAGGGATAAAAGAAATTTTAGCTTATTTAAACGGCAATCTCACTTTAGATGAGGCTTTAAATGCAGCTCAAATACGAACCCGTCAGTATGCTAAAAGACAAGTTACTTGGTTTAAAAATCAGATACAAGATAAAATCACATTGGAATATGCTAACCAAGAAGAATTTACTCAAACTTTAAAAAACCCTTTTAAAACTATATAGCTTATCTACGTATTTCTTCTTTCTTTTTATTATTGGAAATAGGAGTAATGGAAAGTGTATTTGTCTTAGGTCCTACAATATTAATCTTACTATTTAAATTTGAGATGATACTTTGTGCTTCTTTTAAATACATCAGCCGGAACTTTATTTTCTAATTCTGGTTTCTTATCAGATTTTTGATTAAAATAACCAACTCCCGCTTTAACAACATTTAGTATTTGTTTAATAATATTCAGTGCTTGCCCTTCTTTCCAAATTAAACTACCTATATTAGTAGCAATATTATAATATATTTTTTATTTTCAATATTTTCTAAGATTTGAATCAGCTTATCCGGTTGATTGAGCGTAGGTGTGAGTATACTATATAATTCTTTCTTATCGAGCTTATTTATACCGGGTACATCTTTTAAAGTTTTATCTAAAATACCTGTAAATATTTCCTTATTATCGTTTAAATATTTTTTGATCTCTGGATTATCTTTAGTTAACATTACCAATTCTTTAGCTATTCCCGTATAATCATATAATCACCTTTAACAAATCCATTACCTTTTTTAATGATTCAGGATTATCAAGTAATATGGGCATTACATTCGTAAGTTTTGTAGTATCTTTTGTTTCTAGTCCATAATTTTCAAGCTGCTGTTTTATAGTTTGGCTATTTTTTTCATCTTGCTCTAAAATGCCTTTAATTAAATTATCGAATAAACCCTCTTTACTTTGCTCTACTAATATATTTTAACTTAAATGAAAGTTCGTTAAAAGCAGTAATTACACGGCTTGTTACGATCATATCATCGCCTTTATTTATATCTGTAATAATAGCATGTGCAATTTCCAGTTTTGACATAACTTCACCTACTATACTAAGCATTTGTTTATCGAAATTATATTCTTTCGTCATGCTTTGTATATTCGGGGTATTTTCAATAATAGCTGAGGCAATATCTGGTAAGACTGTTTTATTATCAGCAAAAAAACTTTTTAATTTATCGTCACCCGCTACCATTTCTAAAGATTTCTCAAGAGCCGCCATTACTCCTTGATTTGCATTCAGAGTATCAAAAATCTCTGTTGTTTCAGGCATTTTATTTAATAAAGTAGGAATAGTATCTACAGTACTCGGATCAACTTTATAGCTTTCAAAATATTCTTTTAAGAAAGGTTTAGCTTGTTCTTTAGTTTCTATTAAGAAACCTTCTATAATTATTTATTTTTCAGGAGATAATTTATTAAACCTTTTTAGAGCATTAGGATTGTTTATATTTTCAGCCAGCTCTTGTTTAAACTCAGGATATTCATTTTTTCATTAAAAAATTTTAAGCAATTTTTATCCGTGGATAACATTTCTAATGTTTTAGAAGTTACTTTATTATAGTCCGGTACTTCTTGCTTTATCTCAAGTGAAATTTCTTGAAGGCTTTTAAGTACAACATCATTTTTAAAACATTCTTTTAATGTTGTAAGACCCTTGTGATCTAGAAAACTACCTTCTTGAAATTCTCTAAAACCTGCTTTTGCTAAGATTTGTCCTATTTTTGGTAAATCATCGGCATGCTTTTTTAGAAAATCCTATATTTCGGATTTTTCAAGAACAGATTTTTGAAACTTTGAATCAAGATATATATCAGAGGAGCTTGCAAGTTTAACAAGATTATAACTATTTACGGGATTAGTTAAGGCAAACTTCGCACCTTTTAATAATGCTCCTATACTAATTGGTAATATTTTTTTCTTTGGAGATGCAAGGTCATAAATAAAGCTTGTCAATGCCTTGTCTGCATCAGGAGAAGATAATGTCCTTTTAACAGTTTTATTAAAATTCTTTAATTTAATATCTTTAATGGAATTTGTCACTGCTATAAAAATAATGAAATATATTTAATTACATAAACATTAAATTATCTTAAAATTGATTCAAAGAAATAAATTAAGCACTACTTAAATATTTTAATTTATATTACATAATATGGTAATTAAATCAATTTGATCTAAGATTTATGGGGTTATCTGTGTATTTTTTTACTTTTTGTAGGTAATGATGCGTAAGTATGTGATTTATCGTGATTATCTACTATATGTACTTTACTATCTAAATTTGAAACTATATTTTTTGCTTCTTTTAAAACATTTAATTTATTAATATTTTCAAACTCATTTTTAAAGTTATCTTTTAACTTTTCATTGAAGATTTCTTTTGGTAAATAAATTCCACCGGTAATAGTGCCTACCACAGTATATTTAGATTTAGAATTTAAAATAGCAGCGATATTACTTGCTAACTTTTCTAGATTTTTTGGCTCTAAAAAATTATTTATATTATCAGGATTTTCTTTAGAATATTCAGAAACGATAGATTTTAGCATCTGATTTATCATGTAAAAATCTTCACCTCTATTATCACCTTTATCAAAAAGTTTTTGTGATATTTTCTCGCTTAAAATATTTGCCAATAAATTACTCTTAATATTTTGTTTATTTGCAATATTTTCATATAAAGGGTTCAATATTTGTAATGGAGAATTTACATGATTTGTAATATGTTTATATTGATTTGTTTTAGGAGTAGCTAGGTTAGTAACCATATTCATAGGTAATGAATTTAGTTTTTCTATAATATAGTCTTTAATCGTTTGATTTTCTTCATATAATCTTTTTACTTGTTGAGCAATTTTTTGTTTACTAAGTACATTTCTTTTTCCTTCAGCTTGTATTTGTAAAAATACTTTATCAATTGCCTTATCAATTAATTTTGCCTGTTGTTCTTTAATTAGTTTAGGTACTAAAGGAGGGATAGTCTTATCAAGATTGTAAGTATCAGTAAGTAGCATTAAATTATCAGGTAATTTAGCCTCTGCTAAATTAATATTTTTAAAATTACAATCTTTTAAAGAAGTTACTTTAGTTAAATCTGCATTTTTTAATGATACGCCTGAAAAGTCGATATTAGATAAATTACCTACTAATATAGCTCCCTCTAAGCTGAATTTTCCATTTTGTATTTTATGTAAATTATTTCTAAGAGTAATTTCATCTATAGTTTTATCTTTAAAATCTTGTGATGGACTAAATACGTCTTTTACTTTTTCAGTAGCATAGCTAAAACCTGCTTTTATAATATTCGGTAATTGCCCTTCCAAATAATTTGTTTTTTGAGCTAGATTATATATAGCACTAGCAGCCCCACGATAATTACTTTTTTCAACCTCTTCTATAACTTTAACTAATTCATTAGGATGGTTTAATATTGATGGAAGTACATTATATAATTCTTGCTTATCAAGGTTATTTATACCTGGTATGTCTACTAAAGTTTTATCTAAAATACTTGCAAATATTTCTCTATTATTGTTTAAATATTTTTTAATTTCAGGATTGTCTTTAGTTAAAGCTATTAACTCTTTTGCCATTCCCGTATAATCACCTTTAATAAAATCTCGAAAAACCTTTTTTAATGATTCAGATTTATCAAGTAATATAGGCATTATGCTAGTTAGCTTTGTAACATCACTCGCTTCCAGACCATAATTTATAAGTTGTTGTTTTATAGTTTGGCTATTTTTTGCATCTTGTTCTAAAACTCCTGCAATTAAATTATCAAATAGACCTTCTTTACTTTGCTCTACTAATATATCTTTTAATTTAAATGAAGGATCATTAAGGGTGGAGATTATATTACCGGTTAAACTCATATAATCGCCTTTATTTAAGTCTGCAATAATCTCATGAGCAATTCCCGGTTTTGACATAACTTCGCCTACAATACTAAGCATTTGTTTATCAAAATTATATTCTTTTGTTATGCTTTGTACGCTAGGAGTATTTTCAATAATACCTAAAGCAATATTTGGTAAGATTGTTTTATTATTCGCAAAAAAACTTTTTAATTTATCATCACCAACTACCATTTCTAAGGATTTCTCAAGAGATATCATTACACCTTGATTTGGAGCATTAAGAGTATCAAAAATCTCTTTTGTCTCAGGCATTTTATTTAATAAAGTAGGAATAATATCTAAAATTTTAAGATCAATTTTGTAGGTTTCAAAATGTTCTTTTAAGAAAGGTTTAGCTTGTTCTTTTGCTTCTTCTAAGAAATTTTCAATAATTATTTGTTTTTCAGGAGATAACTTATTAAATCTTTTTAGAGTATTAGGATTGTTTATATTTTTAGCCAGTTCTTGCTTAAAATCAGGATGTTCATTAAATATTTTTAATAAATTTTTCTTTTCGGGTTTTTGTAATATATCATCAAAAGTTTTTATATAATCGCTTGGAAGTATTTCAGTTGCTCCTGTACGTATGTATTTCGTAATATCTTCACTCTTTTCGTTAAAGAATTTTTGGAAGTTTTTATCGGTAACCAGCATATCTAAAGTTCTAGAAGTCACTTTATTCCAGTCCGGTAGCTCTTGCTTTACTTCAACTGCAATTTCTTGAAGTTTTTTAAGTACTTGTTCATTTTTAAAACATTCTTTTAGTATTTCGAGTCCCTTTTTATCTAAAGCACTCTTATCTTGAAATTCTCTAAAGCCCGCATTTGCCAGGATTTGACCTATTTTAGGCAAATCATCCGAATATTTTTTTAAAAATTCCCATATTGGAGATTTTTCAAGAAGTGATTTTTGAAATTCCGGATCAAGATATATCTTAGAAGAGTTAGCAAGCTTAACAAGATTATAAGTATTTACAGGATTAGTTAAAATAAATCTTGCTCCGAGTAACATCGTTCTTAAGCTTACACTCTTTGAAGATGATAAGTCCTTAATTACACTCTTTAGTACTTTATTAGCTTTAGAAGAAGATAAAACTTTTTCTACAACTTTTTGATAGTTTTTATTATTTATAACAGCCATAAAATTACTCGAAATTTTTAAATATTCTATATTTTAAAAAATTTTTAAAAATAAAGATCAGGTATTTTAAATTTTTTGTTATTGTTGTTGTTAATATGTATACTTTGACACAACATGTTCAGCATCCGAGGAGTTACAAAGACATGGCTGCCAATTTTTCAAGTTCTATCTGAGTATATTATTTAGCCTCCGCTTTTGGCGTCCATCTCAGTGAATACTTCTTCCCATGAACCGGTAGTCGCTGCTTTTGAATATTCAGTCGCTCTATTTTCAAAAAAGTTCGTATGTTCGACTCCGTTTAGCATTTCATCAAGCCAAGGAAGGGGGTTGTGATTTACCAAATATACATCTTTGAGTCCTAACTGCATTAAACGACGGTCGGCAATATAACGAATATATTGTCTTACTTCATATGCCGTTAATCCCTCAATACCGCCAACTTCAAAAGCAAGTTCAATAAAGGCATCTTCAAAATGCACAATAGTCGTACAAGCTTCATAAATACGTTTACGTAAAGTTTCCGTCCAAACTTCAGGGTTTTCTCTTACAAAAGTTTTAAACAGAGTAATAATTGAGTTAGTATGAAGTGTTTCATCACGCACTGACCAAGCAATAATCTGTCCCATACCTTTCATTTTATTAAAACGAGGGAAATTAAGCATGATCGCAAAAGAAGCAAATAGCTGTAATCCTTCAGTAAAAGCTCCAAATACTGCGAGTGTAGTTGCTATATCTTCTTTAGCATCCACTCTGAATTGCTGCATATAATCATACTTGTCTTTCATTTCCTTATATTTAAGAAATGCTGAATATTCTACTTCCGGCATACCTACCGTATCAAGTAAATGTGAATATGCTGCGATATGTACCGTTTCCATATTAGAAAATGCCGATAACATCATTAATATTTCAGTCGGTTTAAATACTCGTGAATAATGCTTCATATAGCAATTATTCACTTCAATATCTGCCTGTGTAAAAAAACGAAATATTTGCGTTAATAGATGTTTTTCCCCTGGAGTTAAGTTATATTTCCAATCTTTAACATCGTCGGCAAGCGGTACTTCTTCCGGTAGCCAATGAATTTTTTGTTGAGTGTGCCAAGCTTCATATGCCCATGGATATGAAAACGGTTTATAAATTGGACTTGCATCAAGTAGTGACATAATTTTTCTATTTCTTCTTTTGAAAGCTTAGTATATTTAATTATTTTCTCTATCGGCTCATTATCCGCTAACATTTCTTTTGCTATTTCTATATTTCTTCTAGTTTCTCCAATTTCAATACCCTCAGCTTTCCCATCATTATATTTACTTTTTTGATTTAACTCTTCCGTTTGAGCAGCAAGCATCGCTTTAATATAATTATCATATTCTGCTTCGCTCCAGTTAAATTATTCAATAGTTTTATAGGCTGATAATACTATTTCATCTTTTGTATGTTGCGGGTGTTCTTTTGCTCTATCGAATTTAGCCATCATATATAATAACCAATCATCTTCTAAGCTTTCTAACCCATCTGCTTCTTTGGTAAATTTGTCTAATTCAACAAATACGTAAAACAAGCATTTAAGTTGATGCTTACCGTTGCGGACATTAATAGTTTAATGATAGCTAATACATTCTTTTCCCTTGGACAATGCCTGAAATCCAGAAGTAATTAATACCATTACTACAGGAGCTAGATCAGCATATTCTTTTCCTCCTTTTAATTGCGAAGAAAATGCTATACAACTGTAAAATTGTACTCTTGCTAAAAAAGCATCGGCATAGCCCATGCCGGAATTATCTCTAACTTTTACGTCTACTATACTCCTTTTATTCTGCCCTAAATCCGGTACTTGTTCGTTTAAAATATATTCAAGGTCGATAATCCAACTCTTCAGGTAACCTCATAATATTATTGAGAAAGCTTAGTAACCTTGTTTTATCCGCAAACAATTTTTTAAATGCTACATCATTTGTTGGGTCTAAGTATCTTTGCATAGTTATATTATACTTACTGACAAGCTAAGCATTCTTCGTAGTTACCGGCTTCTGCTAACTTATCGTTTTGTTCCTCTAAATCTTTAAAATCGGCCTTTAATACGTCATGCGAGACCTTATCGGCTCGCTGTATTGATGTCGATCTACAGTAATATAAACTTTTTACTCCTTTTTTCCAGGCTTTAAAATGAATATTATTTAAATATTTCTTACTAACATTCCCCGGTAAAAAGATGTTTAAAGATTGTGCTTGCGTAATGTAAGGAGTACGACCGCTTGCCAGTTCAATTAGCCAATTCTGATCAATTTCGTAAGCGGTTTTGAAAACCTGTTTTTCTTCTTCTGATAAAAATGTTAAGTGTTGTACTGATCCTTCATGTGTTGCGATCGAAGACCAAACTTGATCATTATTAAATCCTTTCTCCTCTAATAACTTTTCTAAATGTTTGTTACGCACGTTAAAAGAACCGGTCAAAGTCTTTTGTACAAAGCTATTAGCAGCAAACGGCTCTATTCCGGGTGAGGCATTACCTGCTATTACTGAAATTGAGGCGGTAGGTGCTATTGCAGTTTTATTGCTAAATCGCTCATTACTTCCTGCATCTAGAGCATCAGGACATGCTCCTTTTTCTGTACCGATTTCTATTGAGGCTTTATCAGCTTCAGCAGATATATATTCAAATATTTTTTTATTCCAAACTTTTGCCATAACCGATTCTATCGGTACTTTTTTCATTTGCAAAAATGAGTGGAAGCCCATTACGCCAAGTCCAACGCTTCGCTCACGTAAAGCCGAATATTTAGCTCTTGCCATAGTATCCGGTGCTTTATTAATAAAGTCTTCTAAAACATTATCAAGAAACAACATAATAGAATGGATAAATCCTTTATCATCTTTCCACTTTTCATAATACTCTAAATTTAAAGAGGAAAGGCAGCAAACAGCAGTTCTTGACTTTCCTAGATGGTCAATTCCCGTCGGCAATGTAATTTCGCTACAAAGATTAGACATTTTAACTTGAAGCCCTAATTTTTTATGATGCTCAGGGATAGATTTATTAACACTATCGATAAATAACAAGTAAGGCTCACCTGTTTCTATTCTAGTAGTTAATAACTTAACCCATAAATCTCTTGCTCTAACTTTATTTACGACTTTTTTGGTAGCAGGACTAACAAGGTCAAAATCCGTATTGTTTTCAACTGCTTTCATAAATTCATCGGTTATAGCTATACCGTGATGAATATTAAGAGCTTTACGGTTAACATCACCACCTGTCGGACGTCTTATATCGATAAATTCTTCAATTTCAGGGTGATTAATAGGCAAATATACAGCTGATGAACCTCGTCTAATAGAACCTTGCGAAATAGCAAGAGTCATAGAATCCATTACTTTAATAAACGGTATAATACCGGATGAATGACCTTTATCACGAATCCCTTCATTAATAGCACGAACATTACCCCAATAACTGCCAATCCCGCCACCACGTGCAGCAAGCCAAACATTTTCTGTCCATAAATTTACTATATCGTCTAAGCTATCATCGGTCTCATTCAAGAAGCATGAAATAGGAAGTCCCCTATCCGTTCCGCCGTTACTTAAGATTGGTGTTGCTGGCATAAACCACATTTTACTCATATATTCATATAACTTCTGAGCATGCTGTTTATTTTCAGCATAATAACTAGAAACTCTTGCAAATAAATCTTGAAAATCCTCACCTTCCATAAGATATCGATCTTGCAGAATAGCTTTACCGAAAGGAGTAAGTAAATTGTTATGGTTGTTGTTTATAGTTATTTGAAATTTATTTTTTTTAAGCGTGTTCATTATAGGTACTAATGGGGTTGTAGGCGGTATTTATAATGCTTATTTTGAAAAAATGACACCATATTCAGTGCATAGAATCTTCACCTAAGTAGACACGATAATAATAATTTATTCAATATAAATATTTATTTTTTTTTAGATTTTTGACTTGACACAAATCACTCTTGATTACTACGTAGAATAGTTTTTACAAATATTATGCTTTATAATATCCTGGCTCTCTATCTGAAAAAGCTACTTCAATCATTTTAGAAGGAGCTAATGTATGATCACAGTAAAGAAATTTATCAGAAAGTTCACTATAAATTTCTTCTAAATCATCGTGTTTCAGTCTATTTTCAAAGGTAAACTCTGCCTTTGTCATTTGCACTATATAACCGCGAGTTTTATGTGACGCAGTATAATCCCATTCTATTGTAAGTTTTTTCTCACCCTCTAATGGTATAGCACAGTTTATCCAGTTAAACGTTGGATCTTTTAATTCCGCTCTTATTTCTTCATTAGTAGCATTTACCCAATCTGTATCATCTGTACGCCCACCATTAAGAATATGCCCATCTAGTGGTAGGGGTTCCACTGCGACATCATTTCCAAAACGCTCATCACTCCCTTTCCCTGTTTCAAATTCGTTAAGTTCCTACTCTTCATCTATTAGCTTCTTATCTATACAAACTTTTCCTATTATGTAAAGCGGGAATATTATTCAACCATGTTTTGGAGTTGGTTGATTGTATTGTTCTTCATTTTTCATAAATTGTTTTTGATATTATAATAAAAATACAGCTTCATAATACCGGATAGCCTAGGCTGAAGAATTTTGATTTTAAAGATTTTTTATTATATAGCTATGGCTGGGGTTACGGTAATAGAAAGGTGCCGGCATCAGCAAGAGGTTGTGACGGCAGGTGTACATATACGGTATAGTTTTTTGTGACCGGTTCAAGACCTAGTGTATAGCTATCGGTAAATGTTACAGTACTACTAGTACCGTTACCGAGGATTTGAGTAAAACCGGCATCTTTATACAAATTATAATCCAGCTTACGTACCCCATTAATCATATTTCTTGGGTTATAAATATTAGCAGCTCCCGTACTCAAAGTTACGGTATAGCTAACAAGTAGTGATAATAAAGCACTACAAGTAACTGAAGTAGTAACGGCGGTTGTTCTAACGGCACCGACATTAAAACTACCGAAATTTATGGTTGGAACTGACGGATTACATGTTGCAAGTAATGTAATCATGTTGATTAATAATATTATTATTGATTTCTTGACATTGCTTAAAAAGAATTTATCATACTGTGGTCAAGACACGGTATGACAACGGAGTGTTTAGTCCACACAGGAGTAACAATAAAGTCTTCATTTGCATATTGCTTCGCCTAAATCAATTACAGGGTCATTTAAATCTCTATTAACCGGTACGCTAAAATGACAGCATTTATTATTCTCATCACAAATAGAACCGTTCAATACTTCAAGATCTTTAATATCATTAATATATATCTTACCGTCATAACCTACAAATATTTCTTCATCTAAACCTTCAATACTCACTGTACTATCAAATGGAATAAAATGTTTATTACTATCAAATACTGTCATTTTAATGCTTTTAATTATTTTAATATTAAAGTCTAATAATACCGCTGATTTTGTTTTTGGAGCAACTTTCAAAGCAATTTCTTCAAACTCTGTATTAAGAGGTAGATTTTCATCGTCCTAGTCTTATTTCGGAAGGAACATACGGTGTTAAGTTAGGTACAAGCATTTTACCTTTATCATCGGTATCACCTGTTAATAGATTATTATTATAAACTCCGACATTCTTTAATAAACTATTTAATCAAAGCAAGACCTCCGTTAATCGGTCTTGTCGCATAATAGCTTTTATCAATAGAGAAAATTCCTCCTTTGATATTAAACTGTTTTATTATTTCGGCATCATTTTTCTGCAAATAAACTCCAATATCATTATTTTTACCGTTACGGTGGTTAACTTGTACATTGTAATTTGTAGCTTTAGCTTTGATCAGGTTAGCATTATATCCCCATCCCATATTTAAAGTAATCGGCAAGGAAACACCAAGTTGCTTCGTATGATATTTATTTTGATATAAATCGGTCAATGAAATGCTTTTATTGGAATCTAAATTTAAGTTAAATGGTATATAGGCAAAATTATTTTTACGTTTGCTGTTTAAATCTGTACCTATAGTAAAACTTAAGAAACCTTTTTTAGTAATATTTCTTTGATAAGTTGATGATAATATATTTGAGTGTTTACCTTTTTGTATTGTGTTATTTACGACAAAAGACAAAAAATTAACACTTATATTGCCAAAATCGTTATACCGCAGCTAGCTGAAATCTGATAATTTAAACTTGAGAAAATTTTATCGAGATAGTTATATACCTCCTGATAATTACTATTATTCCAATCTAAATTACTATTAATATCAAAATATTCCGATTCATAAGTATAGCTGCAATTAATTCTTTGAGAGCGACCGAAATTTTTGATATTATTTGCAGCTGAAATGCCTATAATGCCAAAATTTCCGATTTTTAAATTATTAGTTACCCCTACTGCTCCATTATTTTTTAAAAATTCAAAATGTCTGCCACTTGTTAAATAATCATTCACACCAAGCATATAATTAGTATTTAGAACTAAATATTTATAAGCATTGCTATATAGTAAAATCTTGTCTTTGAAAACCTGCTTCGTAAGAGAAATTTGAAAGCCCGGGACGTAATAAACTCGGCGATGCGTAATAAGGAATAGTAATTGTCTGAACTTTACCGGTTATATCTTGCGTTTTAACTATTAAATCACCTCTACCGGTGATAACCGGAATATTGGCTATATCAAAATCCCCCATATGAGCTTTAGCATTATATATATGTATACTATTTGAAAATATCTCTATACTGCTTGGAAGTGCTGATTTCCCTTTAAAATCCCGTAACGGATAGGTAATTAAATTTGGTCTAACTGCAAAATTAGTAGCATACTGAAATCTAGTTGAATTAGACCAAGAAGACGCTTTAGTTATGCTATCCCCTACCCGCCAATTGGTCATCTTATCCACATTCTCATATGTCCAATTTGTGTCTAAACGTGTAAATTTATTTTGGTTTTTTGTGGTATTTGTGATTTTAGAAAAATTTGATTTAACGGCTTCAGTTTGAAATAAGAAACTATAACTATATACACCGTTTTCAGTGAAATAATTGAGTCCCTCTATTCCGGCTAAATAATTAATATCATCATTTGGACTAAGAGTCACATCATAGTTTAAATATACCCCACTAATAAGTTTAGTATCGACGTTCTTCATAGGAGCACCCAAAGCATCAAATGATTGAGGTTGCATTTTTTCTGCTGGAAAAGTAAGATTTAAATCTAAATTCTCAAAGTTTAAATCATATTTAGTACCCTCAAGCAAATCTAAATTAATATATGCAGTATCATGATAATTCACTAAACCCTGCTTAAGATAATCTTCTTGAACATCAAAATGTTCTATATCTTCAAGAGGAATTAAATAATGACCTTGAGCGTTTTGCACTATAGTCGACAATATATCGGCTTCGGTATAATTAACTTTTAACGAAACAATCAATTCACTCTCACCCGCAATTTTACTAGCGCTATTCTCAAATTCTACTGCTAGAGGTAATTGGGGTAATAACCCTAACTCTTTATCCTTATGTACGTTTGTATCTGCTGCGATTCAAGGCGAAGTATCACCAAGAGATTCAGAGATAACTCCATCTGCAAAACTCACCGGTATAAAAAAATAATACCTATAAAAACCGATATTATTGTATTTAAAAAGTACATTACTTCAATTTATTTAGTTTTAAAGATTTTTAACCTGATATTGTTATAGGTATACTATGCTGAACAACAAGATCTACGGTAGAGGTAATACTATTCTCTAACTTCACTCTACGAGGTAATTCTTTTATGAAAATTCTATAGTCTTTTGCCTTAGTAGAATAATTCTGTGTGTTTTTTAAAGCTACCCGTATCAATTGTATTTTACCGTCATGTAAGGTAAATGTTACCGGAGTTGCCACTAAATCTGTAGTTTCTTTATATTCTTCTACACCATCTCTATATGTACGCTTTAAAAGAATTAATTGAAACTTTTTAGGTGTATAATCATTATTTTGCACCGTCATAGTTGCTATTTTATTACCTTTGTTTATCTCTATATTGACAGGTACGATAGTGGCACTGGCAAAAGAATTAAAAGTCAAAAATATAGGATAGGATAGGTAGAAATCTTAAAAAATATTTCATAATATCAATATGCCACAGTTACTGTAATTGTATCATTTTATAGGTATCAGAAGGAACATTTGCTCCTTGAGGTATTTTGCCGTATATTGTGAGCGTTTGATCTAGTCCTGTTCCAATTACTCCAGTCACTTGATTGTGATTCCCCCAATTCTGCATTCTTCCTGCATTGGAGTAAAGATTATAAGGTAAATAATTAGTAGTGTTAACAAGACCAGTCATTTTACTGGTACTAGTTGTAGCAGCAGGTGCATGTACCGGCATTTAATGAAACAGTATAATTAGTACCTAAAGTACACTTTATTATAATTGTATTTGTTTGCAGAGCATCGACAGTTGAAACATACGTACCGAAAGCTAAAGGAGTAGCCGTAACTATACAAGACGGGAAACCGTCGCACTAACAAGGAAAAAAGCATTAGCGGAGGATGCAAAACTATTGCCCATACTTATAGTTAAGATAATAAAACCGATAATATTTCGTAGAATCTTAATTTTCATAATTTATAATAAAAATAATTAATTTCTATTATTAATCTTTTGCAAAGTTTAACGATTTTACAAGGCTAGTTTAAGAAATGGTTATATTTAAATATGAATTGATGATATCCCACAGAATTTGTTTTGGTTTTTCTTTAAATTTTGTTTTTTACATTAAAATTAAAATATAATGAATATAACCCCAATTAGCTATAAATAGAAATATAATTGACCACTTTATTTGACTATTATAGTATAATACTTTTATTTTTTGCAGGTTATAAAATGACTATTAAAATAGCAATCAGTCAATTTAAATCTCATTGCCTTGCAATAATAGAAAAATTACAAACAGATAAAGAATCTATTATGATTACCAAAAGAGATAAGGAAGTAGCACAAATATTACCTAATAAATACTAAAAAATCTCATTATTCGGTATGCTAAAAAACAAGGCTGAGATAAAAAGCGGATATATTAACTAGTAGAAGAAAAGTGGAATGCAGCACACCCTTTAAATGCATCTCGTCTAGTATAATATCCGACAATTTTTAAAAATCCCCCTGCGAAAGTGTTGGATTTCTATAAATATACTCACATAACCATTGATTATTTCCTCAATATCCAATAAAATCCTTTTTAAAATTTAAATATAAAAAGTATGTATAATACTGATGTTGTAATAATAGGTGCCGGTCCAGTTGGATTATTTGCAGTTTTTCAAGCAGGAATGCTTGGCATGAAATGTCATGTTATTGATGCACAAGAAGTTATCGGTGGTCAGTGTATTACCCTATATCCTGAAAAACCTATTTACGATATACCAGCATATCCTAAAATTGCAGCAGAAGAGCTAATAAAACAGTTAGAACTTCAAGCAGCTCCTTTTAACCCTATATATCATTTAAATCAGCAAGCTATAGAGCTAAATAAACAAGATGATTTTTTTGAAATTAAAACCTCAAAAAACACTCTTATTAAAAGCAAAGTTATTATTATTGCAGCAGGAGCAGGTTCATTCGGTCCAAACAAACCGCCCCTTGCGAATATTGAAGATTTTGAAAGCAAGTCGGTTTTTTATTTCATCAATGATAAAAGCAAATTTGCGGGTAAAAATATAGTTATAGCAGGCGGTGGGGATTCGGCTGTTGACTGGGCTATTTTTCTTTCAGATATTGCAAATAAAATATATTTAGTACATAGGCGGGATAAATTTACGGCAGCTCCTGAAAGCGTAAGGCAATTAAGGCATATTGCAGAAACCGATAAAATCGAGTTAGTAACCGGTTATCAATTAAATGCTTTAGATGGTAATAATGGTGAACTTCAATCGGTTATAGTTAAAGATTTACAAAATAATACTCGCAAATTGGATGCCAATATATTACTACCTTTTTTTGGTTTAAAACAAGATTTAGGCAGCTTAGCAAATTGGGGTTTAAGTGTTAAGCTTCACCATATTGAAGTAGACTCTTCCTATTATCAAACTAATATAGAAGGTATTTACGCCATTGGCGATATTGCTCATTATGGAGGTAAGCTTAAGCTGATTCTTACGGGTTTTGCTGAAGCGGCAAGCAGTCTTCATCATGCTTATAGTAGAGTATTTGACGGCAAGGCTCTACATTTTGAGTATTCTACTACCAAATACGGGGAAAAGAAGTAAGAGTGTTACTAAATAAAGAGATCGTCATTGCGAGCAACCGTAGAGAGCGTGACAATCTCATGAAACAATAACAAACTCCTGAGATTGCTTCGTCAATTACTTACGTAATTTCCTCGCAATGACGTTAAAACTGAATGGAGACAAAAATAAGAGTGAATAATATAATTGACGGTAAAGCATTAGCCAATGAGATACTAGCAGACTTAAAGCTAGAAATTCAAGAACTTATAAGCCAAACCAACGCTTCACCGAAGCTTGCTATAGTCCTAGTAGGCGATAATCCGGCAAGCATTATTTATGTAAGAAACAAAATAAAAAATGCACATGAAATAGGAATTTATACTTTATTAGTAAATCTATCTACTATTATTCATACTAATGATTTAATATCAAAAATCAATGAGTTAAACCTTGATAACGAGATTTCAGGAATTATAGTTCAGCTTCCTTTGCCAAGCTCCATAGATAAAAATAAAATTTTATCGGCAGTATCACCTTCTAAAGATATCGATGGTTTCCACCCTTTAAATGTCGGTTACTTACATAGCGGGATTAGTCAAGGCTTTATTCCCTGCACTGCTCTTGGTTGTCTTGCAGTTATAAAAAAATATGAACCTAATTTAACTGGTAAAAACGTTGTAATTATTGGACGCTCAAATATAGTAGGAAAACCTTTAAGTGCTTTACTGTTAAAAGAAAATTGCAGCGTTACTATTTGTCATTCTAAGACACACAATTTAAGCTCTATTACTTCTAAAGCCGATATTGTCGTTGCTGCAATAGGCTCACCTTTAAAATTAACTGCAGAATATTTTAATCCTAAATCTATAGTAATTGATGTGGGCATTAATAGAATTAGCGGCAATAAAATTATCGGTGATGTTGATTTTGAAAATGTTCAGTCTAAAGTAAAATATATTACTCCTGTCCCAGGCGGCATCGGACCGATGACTATTGCGTTTTTACTTAAAAATACGGTTAAGGCATTTAAGGATTCCTTATATACTCTTGATAAGTGAAAAGTAGATAAACGAGTATCTTATAAACATTTGCAAGTTCTACATAATTTCTTACATTATCTTGCATATATTCTAAATCTTGATCTGTTAAATATCTAACAAATTTTGCAGGGGATCCCATCCATAATTCTTGAGATTTAATTATCTTCTTTGGCGGGATAAGACTTCCTGCAGCAATAAAAGCATATTCTTCTATTACTGCATAATCCATTATCATAGCACTCATACCGATAAAAGTATTATTATGTATAGTACAGGCATGAATAAGAGAGAAATGACCGATAGTTATATTATCGCCTATTTCTACCGGTCCGTTAAATCTTGAAGTATGAATTACCGTCTTGTACGTTAGTATTATTTCCTATATTAAACCAAATGCCTGAATTACTACCTATTTCAACATCTCCTATTTAAGGAGCTGCTTTCGGCAATATATGCACTTTTATCGATTCTTGGCGTAACTCCTTTGTAAGGGATAATGAGCATTAATTATAATCTACCCAAGAAATATTACCATCTTTACGATAATAAACTATATTGATACGATCATTATTTATATTTTTAAATACTACTGCAGGTAAATCTTCTAAATCCATTTTCATTACCGCTTCTTTTACTGATAATTTTAATATTTCTACAGGCTTTTCAGCGATAATTGCCGGATTATCATTATCTTCGGCGTTAGAGGTTTCACTATCAGATTGCGGATTAATAATATATTTGGTACCTTCGTAAGCAATTTCTGATATTTTTACTTTACCCGCATGATGATTTTTGAATTTTGATTTATATTTTCTAAGCTGTTTTTCTAGTTTTGACATAGCTTTATCAAAAGCTACATATATATCGCTACAACTATCATTACTTTTGACTATATTATGTTTACCTGAACCATATTTTACTATAATATCACATTTAAAGTTAATTCCCTCTTTTGAAAAATGTATATCTATATTTATTATATCGGTAAAATATTTTTTAACGACTTGCGTAGCCCTTTCTTTTGAATATTCTTGTAAATTATTACCGATAGAAATATGTTGACCTGAAACTGAAATAATCATAAATAACCTTTATAATCTGAAATAATTAATATATAGGCGTTACTAAGTAACACACCTATACAATTAATTTATATTTAGAGTAATTTCAAGTTTTATTACAAATTAATTTATTTAAACTTTAGCTGTAGAGTTTAGGACGCTTATCCTTATTTTGTTGCGATTTAATTAGTTTTTTAGCAGTCTTTCTTACATAATTAGGCTCAATGCCAATTTCTAAGCAGGTAGCATTAAAATTTTCATTATTTTCAAAAAGCCATTTTTTAGCGTCATATTCTGCTTTTGTTGCCTCTTTCTTGATAGAAGTATTAGTTGCATCTATTATTGCCTGCATAATAATAGCACTTCTAAGAGCAATATCGGTATAGATTTAACCAATAGGTTTTTCTTTTTTAACAAAGTCCTTAAAAAGGATAATAATTTTCAAGGCTTCAACTAGTAATAACTAATTTGTATTAATAGAGATATCTAGTAATTATAATATTAGGAATAAGCTATAAAATCTAAACGTTAGGTTCTGTATATTTTTTGATAAAATACGATATTTTACTCTTGCAGAAATAGAAGAATTGTTATATACATTGTTATCTTTTATGATACTCATAATGATTTCAAGAATTGAATTTTATTTTGAGAGGTGAGCACCAGCAGCCTATACTTAATAGATGAGGATGCGAATCCTTGATAAAATGAAAGAGCAATTCTTAAAAGCAGAAGAGTATATAAGGGGGTGTAGCTCAGTTGGTTAGAGCATCTGCTTGTCACGCAGAAGGTCGCGGGTTCGAGTCCCGTCACTCTCGCCAAGCCCTTTCAGGGTTTCGGGATTTCCCGTCGTTTTCTAAAAAATCCATATGCTCCTTTTATTCGCCTTTTGTTTTAATTGTTATATTAAACTCTTTTAAATTCTGAATTTTAAATATTATAAAAAACTAACTTTGTATATTCCTTAAAGCAACCTCAACTCATTTATTTACACTTTTAGTTAAATTTCTATTATATTCTTAAAACTTATTATTATCTATAAGCTCATTTTTAACAAAATATCAAGAATTAATAAGAACTATACAGAAAGAAAATACCGCAAAAGCACAAAAATTAATTGCCACAATGGAGATATTACTGAATTAAGTAAAGGATATTTATATTGGCATGGCTATTTGCAGCATCCGTACCTATATTTTGAGTTACATTACCGTCACCTATAAAATTCAATGTACCGCCTACACCGCCGGTGCTAAGTACTGCTCCATTTGCTCCTACGCTACCTGTTACCGTTCCATCACCTGCAAATATTAACTTACCGCTTCCGTCTCCGGCAGTAGTTGTTACTGCTCCGGTTAGCGTAACCCCATCTGCTAAAGCTAAGATAGAGCCATTCTTATTTAAAGCTACGGGAGCAAATACATTAGCTGAGAACGTAATGGGGTTTGCTCCGATATTTACGAGTTTTAAGCTGCTGCCGTTAGCTCCAATCGTACCGTTAACATTACCGCTTTGTATTGTCAGTGTTCCTTGGTTATTTGCTATAGTTAGGTATTTTGTGATTGCTCCTATTCTCACTATTCCATATTCATCATTGCCAGATTTGTTTTAATTATTATATAAGGTAAATTGCCTATCATTTATGTTACTAGTATTCACTAAATCTAATTCTGAATTTGGTCCTTCAAATATTATCTTAGCACCGTTATTTAGCAAATTTACATTCCCATTTGCTGCATCTATTGTATATGTCATATTATCCGCTATTCTAATATCACCTATATCTCCGGCACTTGGGTCATTGATTGTTAAATTAGCATTTATTTGTATTTTTGCTTTTATAGCGTTTAATAATGCAACATTGATTGTATTTAAATTATTTATATTTCCGTTAAGTGTAGCATTCCCTATAAAATTTAATGTATCGTTTACTCCGTTAGCACCGTTTAGTTTATATTACCCGTAACCGTTATATCGTCATCTAAATTAAGTACGGACGTATTACTTTGTAAATTAATATTAGTAGCTTTTAATATTGTAGAATTAAGTGTTGTCGCCCCAAGTAAAACATTTACTGCGGCTAATGAGCCTATATTACCTATATCGCCTGTTATTATGTTACTACTACCAAGATCATGAGCTAGATTTAGTATCCCTTGACCGTCAACGTCGGTAGTATTATTTATATTACACGTTAACGTTGTTATATTACCGTCAAAAAGAGTAAATATAGAGTTATTGTTAGTAAGATTTATATTTGCAGCATTAATTGTAATATTACCTACTCCTGGCATATAAATCTGTACTTCCCCGTTTCCTACATTTATTCCGGAAAGAGAGTGAGTTAGACCTATGTAATTTGATATAGTACCCGTACCTGTAAATGTTATTGTACCGTTATTGCCAGCTACTGTATTATCTATCTGAGTTGTAATATTTAAACCGTTATTAATTTGTAAAGTAGAATTTTTACCGGCAAAATCTATATTACTAAATGTTTGATTACGACTCCGGTAATTATTGACATAACATTATTATTAATAAATTTAAGAGGACTGAAATTAGGAGTAAGACCTACTGTTGCACTAAGAGCGCCTATTGATGCATTTTGACTTACCTCAAACCCACCAAAAGCAGACAGTGCTATTAATGTATTTATCCCGTCAATAACAGTATTTGTTTTATCTTCTGATATTTTAATTCCAAGCCCTCCAACTGCTATTTGAATAATATTGCCGTTATTAAATACTCCTCCTACAAGACCGGCACCGGTACTCAAGCTTACGCCTTTCTGAACGACGCTGTACCAAAAAAATATTGTTACTTGGTAGTGTAGAAATTTAATTATGTATTTAGAATTAAGTTAAAGGAATTTCTCAATGAAAGTTGGAAAGCAGAAAGATAAACTAAGCTGTTTTGTCTTTTATTGTAGGCATGGATTTTACTACCTCGGATAAGCCGCTTTGAGTAGCTGCCCCAGTAGTAGCAGCATTACTGTGTCACCCTATGGGATCCATAAAAACAATAAAAATACTAAAATTATTAGTATTTTTAACTAGATCCTGTGACGACAGAGGTGAAATTGATCCACGCAACAATATAGTCAATTCAGCCCAATTTAGTGACAGGCGTAAGGAAGAAAGCCTATAAATAATAGGCGAGTTCAAGATAGTCAGGAATTAAGCAAGAAAAATCGCATTTTGATTGAAAAGTCAAAAAGAATTACTTTACTATAGCTTGCATTAATTTAATATATGATATTTTGACTATTAACAAATCTCTATTTATTTATCGGTGTTTCTACCAAAGCATGCTTAAGTACTTGATCAATATTTGATACAGATATAATTTCTAGGCTTTCTTTTATATTCGACGGCATATCTTTCAAATCTTTGACATTCTCTTCAGGAATCAACACGGTTTTAATACCTCCCCTACTTGCAGCAAGTAACTTCTCTTTAAGACCACCTATAGGTAAAACATTCCCTCTTAAAGTAATTTCACCGGTCATTGCTACAGTACGATGTACGGGTATTTTAGTCATCAACGAAACAATAGTCGTAAACAAAGCACAACCGGCAGACGGTCCATCTTTTGGAATAGCTCCGGCCGGTACGTGAATGTGAATATCAAAATCTTTATAATTGTCGTACCTTAATCCCAAATTTGTTGCTCTGCTTCTAAAACAACTATAGGCAGCCATTGCCGATTCTTTCATAACATCACCGAGCTTTCCGGTAGTCTTTATTTCACCTTTCCCTGGAAATGCTAAAGCCTCTATAGTTAAAAGCTCTCCGCCTACTTCAGTGTAAGCAAGTCCCGTGGTACTTCCTATTTGATCTTCTTTCTCGGCAAGCCCGAAATTATATTTCTTAACTCCTAAAAATTCTTCAAGATTATTACTATCTATGGTGATATGCTTAACACTTTTATCTGCTAAAATCTGCTTTAATGCTTTTCTAGTTAATGCCCCTATTTCACGCTCTAAAGCTCTTACACCTGATTCCTTGGTATAATATCTAATTAAATCCAAAATTGCCGTCTCGGATATAGTAATTTCATCTTTTTTGATTTTATGCATTTTAAATTGTTTTGGAACTAAATAATTTCTGGCAATTTGGAGCTTTGCTTCCTCTACATAACCGGAAATATATATTTTTTCCATTCTATCACTTAAAGCTCTAGGTACATCATAAGAGTTAGCAGTAGCAATAAATATTACATTTGATAGATCATATTCTACTTCTAGATAATGATCTACAAAGTGACTATTCTGCTCAGGGTCTAATACCTCAAGCAAAGCAGACGCCGGATCACCTCTAAAATCAGAACTCATTTTATCGATTTCATCAAGCAGCATTACAGGATTACTAGTCTTAACTTTCTTAAGTTGACCTAAAATTTTACCGGGCATTGATCCAAGGTAAGTTTTTCTATGCCCTCTGATTTCTGCTTCGTCTCTAACACCACCAAGCGCAAGTTTAGTATATTTTCTGCCCATTCCTTCGGCAATAGATTTTACAAGTGAAGTTTTACCGACCCCTGGCGGACCTATTAAACATAATATAGGTCCTCTAATTTTACTTGAACGCTGTAATACCGCTAAATATTCTATAATTCGTTCTTTAACTTTTTCAAGTCCAAAATGGTCACGATTTAAAATTTTCTCTGCTTGGTTAATATCTATTTTGCTATTATCATACTTACCCCAAGGCATGCTAAGCAATGTCTCAAGATAGTTACGCGTTACTCCCGACTCCGCTGACATCTGGTTCATGGTACGGAGTTTCTTAAGTTCAGCCTCAGCTTTTTCTTTTGCTTCTTTTGATAATTTTAAACTTTTAATTTTTTTCTCAATATCGGCAAGTTCTGATTTATCTTCATCAAGCTCTTTTTGAATAGCTTTCATTTGTTCGTGTAGATAATAATCACGCTGCGTTTTTTCGATTTGCTTTCTTACTCTTTGCTGCAATGCCTGCTCGGTTTCTGAATTTACTATATTGGAAGTAAGCGTACTAATAACCGTAGTGATACGCTTAAACGGACTAGTTTCTTCTAATAAATGCTGCTTTGCCTCAAGTGAAGTTATCAAATGTGAGGCTAATATATTTATAATATTTATGAAATTAGTGTTATTACTTATTGCTTTATTGATAGTTTCAATAATTTCTGCATTAACTTTCTTATCATTAATCGCATATTTACCAAATAGTTGTACTGCATTATCAACGAGTGAACGCATGTTATTAACGTCAAATATTTCTTCATCCGGAATAATTTCGTAATTTGCTTCAAAAGCTTCCTCGCCTTTGATATTGCTTAGCTTTACTCTTGCTACTGCTTCTATTAAGATTTTTGCCGTATTATTAGGCAGCTTCACTACTTGGATAATCTTGGCAAGTATAGCTGTGTTATAAAGTTCGTGTGTACTAGGGTTTTCTTGATCAAATTTTTTCTGTAAAGTTACTAAAATATATTTACTATTATCTTCCTCAGAAATGGTAGTATTAGAGAGTGCTTGCAGCGATTTTTGTCTACCCACAAAAATAGGAGCAATTACTCCCGGGAATACTACCATATCTCTCAGTGCCATTAACGGAAGGGATCTTTTATTCATCAATTAAACCTTTTAAAATTTCTAATTATTAACTATATAATATAGTATCAACCTGATTTCAAGCTACCATTAATTAATTATATTTATGAATTTATTATTACAACCTCCTCAAAATGTAGCAGCCGCACATCATAGAATAAAACAATATCTACATTTAACTCCGATCGTTCACTCTGAAAGCTTAAATGAGATGCTCGGTGGTCATGAGGTTTTTTTTAAGGTTGAATCATTACAAAAAACCGGTGCATTTAAAGTTAGAGGCGTATTAAATCATTTATTAGAATTAAAAGAGCAAGGAAAATTACCTGATAAAATAGTCGGTTATAGTACGGGTAACCACGGAATCGGTATTGCTTATGCGAGTAAATTATTCGGTATTAAAACAAGGATTTATTTACCGTTAAATACTTCAAAAGTAAAACAGCAAGCAGCTCTTTATTACGGCGGTGAAGTTATATATACATATACTCGACAAGAAGCGGAAGAAAAAGCAAAAGAAGATGAAAAGCAAGGATTTTACTATATGCATCCTTCTGATAGTGATTCTACAATAGCAGGAGCAGGCACGTTATGCTATGAAGCATTACAGCAGCTAGGTTTTAGTCCTGATGCTATTTTTGCCTCTTGCGGCGGCGGCGGCTTAATTTCCGGCGCATATCTTGCCAAGGAATTAATATCACCGACAAGCTTGTTAATAGGTTCAGAACCTTTAAATGCCAATGATGCTTATTTATCTGTTAAAGATAATAAAACATATAGATTTAACTATGCTCCGAATACTATTGCAGACGGTCTTAAAACCTTGAGTGTATCAGCTCGTACATTTGAATATCTGAAAAAACTTGATGATTTTTATTTAGCAGAAGAATATGAAATATATTACTGGACGGTGTGGCTTACTCATTTACTTAAAGTAATATGCGAACCGTCAAGTAGTATAAATATGGTTTCAGTGGTAAATTTTTTAAAAACACAATCCAAACCTCAAAAATTACTAGTACTAATCTCAGGCGGTAATATCGATCCTATTCTTTATAATGAATTATGGAAAGAGGAGTATTTAAGCATCTCACCTAAATCTTTATGTTCTGATGTCATTTCTGCGAAAGCAGCAATCTAGTAACCTTTAATGTCATACCGCAACTTGATCGCGGTATCTTAGGACTCAGCTGGTGATACAAGACCCCGTGGTCACGCCACGGGGTGACAATAAAAAATCTAGATTCCCGCTTTCGCGGGAATGACATAGAAGCAATGTAACAAAGCCTCCTCACAATGATGAAGTTATATTAAAATTTAACCATTTCTTCTTACTACTTCTTGATTTTTAGTAGAAGTATTAGGAGTGATTTGCGGAGGTTTTATATTAGAACTTCTTAGTTTTATTGAATCTTCAAATATGGTTTTATCAAATGCTATTGGATTGATTTTTCTGAGTTCCGCTAAATTAAAATTATTAACTTGTTGCGGTTGAACTATAATAGGCTCACCCGTAACAGGAATTAAATTTTTAAATTCAGGATTAGTTGCTACTTTATCTTTATTTTCATTTAAAAATTTTGTTAGACCTGCAGTAATTTCAGGATTTGTTAAAGCGTTTGAAAAGATTCTATCATTAATTGTCTTCACTACATATCCATCACTCAGAGTAATATATTTATCTACAACTTTTCCTAATCTTTCTTCCAAATAGTTTCTACCTGTAAATATCTGCTTAAATTTTTCCCATAAAGAAGTACCTCTATCATTAATATCTTTTAATTCAGTGGCTATTTTAGTACTATTCTCAGTTAGATAAGTAGGATCTAACTTATTTAATTCTCTTATTATTTCAGGATTCTTTATGCCTGATGAGTTAGTAAGTATAATAGTTTGTTCTAATTGCTTACTAATTTTATGATTTTTTTCTAATCTATTACTAATCTTCTGCACCGTATAAGTGGCTGCCTTTTGTAATTCCTTAAATTCCACTTGAGATAATTGATTTACTCTTTGGATAAACTGCTTACTATCTTCATTAAATGTCTGGTTTTTATCTCCTTGAATAATAAATTTTTCATATTTCTCAAGTTTATCTGGCGTGTTTTTAGGATCTTGTCTTAAGATTTCTATAGCGTGATCTTTTACAGCCTGTGCATATTGCTCTTTAGGTATAGACTTTCCGCTTACGGCTATTAATGCTTCTTTAGTTGCTCTTATAGGATTGGCAAAGATTTCTTCTTCATCTTCTATACCCATCAATGATAATTCATCAAAAGGTCCTCCTTTATTTAGAGGAAGTACAAAACCCTTAAGTGCTGCTTCAGCCCTTGCGACATCAAACTTTAGCTTATCTGCTGCACTAGGTATTAGTTTTGTATCTTGTCCTAAATTGATATGCAAGTTATCTACTAATTTTTGTATATCTTTATTTTCTACAACTTCACTAATAATTTTACTGGCAAGTACTTCAAGCGTACTAGTGATATATTCTTCAGATTGTAAATATTGTTGAATAGGATCAGAAGTAACAATATTTTTATTCAAAGTATCTAATCTACTATCTACGTTTTTTATATCAACTATTTTATCTTTTACTACGGCTAATATCTCAGTCACTTCATCGTTTTTTTTAATAGTATCACCTATATTAGTTATAATCTCTGCCATATAATACTCATTATTAAGTTATTTGATATAATGAACCAAAATTATCAAACTTTTTAAAAATTCGCAACTATATTATCATAAATCACTACTTACTATGCCCTGACTGTTGCCCACTCTCTCTACTTTTATTAAGGTTTTCAACATGAGATATAGGGGTTGTGATATAGAAGACTTATAGCCTTGGGTATTGTTTTATTTTGCTTTACAATATTTGGTGCTTGTTTTTCTCTTTGTAGTTCTTCCGACAAATTTTTCGTTTCTATATGTAGACTAACTATTACTTTTTTCAAATTTAGCAAATGCTTTATCTATATTTTTTTGAGCATAATCTGTACCAGTAAAAACTGTTACTATTCTTTGTTATAGCTTAGGTTTGGTTACTCTTTGTAATTCTAATGCTATACTTTCTCCCCATCCGTGTTCCGTTAAATATCCAGGATTTAACTCTGCTAATACTCTTTTTTAGTACCATTAACAAGTGCAGGATTGCTGCTCTCAAGTAATGGGGCAAAATTCTTGATAATTTCTTTACCTTGCGCTATCATTTTTTCAGGCGGTAGTTTACTTATCGCTGGTAATAAAGTTTTAATTATATTAGGCTCATTTACTCCTAACTTATTAATAGACGATAAAGCTTTTGCTTCTTTTTCATTTGTTTGAAAAGTAATTTTAAAAAATTCAGCTATCTTTAATGCTACTTGTGTTAATGCTGCTACTTGTTTTTAATCATTAATTTGCTCTTGTTTATCAAGTTTAGGGGTAGTATTTTTAGTAAGAAATTTTCTGTAGTTACCTAATGTTGTTTCTGAAACATTTTCTTTAAGGTTATCTAATGTTTTATCTATTAATTTCTCTCTATATTGTCCTTTAGATATTTTTTGGTTAGCTAATTCTAACATAGCTTTTTCTAATAGTTTTTAATACCCATCACTTCATCTTCGCTTAAGCCATTACGTTTTTCGTTGTTCATCTGCTCTACTTGAGACTTACTTAAATCTATGGCAAAACCTTTTAAAGCAGCTACATTTTTAGCATTTGCAACACTATATTTTCCTTTTTCCTCTTCCGACGAAATTAATTTAGTTACTTCATCATGAGTGTTATATATAGTGTCAGTTAAAGATTGAACTACATCATTTGGTAAATAATTAGTACTAAAAGGAGCAAACTGCGATTCTATTGCAGTAAAAATATTTTGTCTAGTAGCGGCAACATAGTTAAGAGGAGCAGAAGTATCTTTAAAAAATTTAATTTGAGTATTAAATTTACTATCAATACTACTTAATATTGTCTAAAAATTTATTATATAATTCTTCTGTACTTATGGGGCCTGACGATTTCCTTCAGGTTTATTAGCATCTTTAGCCATATCACTTCCTCTATTAATTATTATTAATTAAATTAAAGAATGCAAACCAATTTAAAATTTATGAATGAAAATTAATTAAAACTTATAAAAAGAATTGTATTTTTTCATAGAAGAGGTCCTGATCGTAATTTCATCAGGAATTTCGGTTATGAACCTTGAAGGGTAAGAACGGACTATTTCATAAAATATTTTTCTGCTTTCAGCATGAGTAATGTAGAGGTCTTTTTTGGCTCTCGTAATGCCGACATAAGCAATGCGGCGCTCTTCTTCTAAGCCTTTTTCGCCATCTTCGTCTAGAGATCTTTGAGACGGAAATACACCCTCTTCCCAGCCCGGTAAAAATACCACGTCAAACTCAAGCCCTTTAGCTGCGTGTAGGGTCATTATAGTAACAGAGCCACCGTAATTGGTCTCAAGCACTTCATTTTCCATAACTAAGCTTGAATGTTCGATAAAATCATGAACATCGTTAAATTCAGCAATAGCTCTAAGCATTTCATTAATATTTTCGATTCTACCGAATGCTTCTTCGGTTTTTTCTTCTTGAAGCATTTCAAGATAACCGGAATCATCAAGTATTGCTTTAACTACGTTTATTGGAACATCTATACTAAATCTTTCGTACCAATTATCGATTTTAGTAACCAAATCTTTTAGAGTTTCATATGATTTTGCTTTAATCTCACCTATTTCTAGCATTTCTTTAATGGCTGCAAAATTAGAAATATTTCGCTCAAGTGCATAGACTCTAATTTTATTTAAGCTAGCTGCACCTATTGCCCTTTTCGGCACATTTATAATACGCTCAAGTGCTAGATTGTCATTTTGATTCAAAGATATACGGATATAAGCAAGCACGTCTCTTATTTCCATACGTTCATAGAACCGCAAACCGCCTATAATTTTATAAGGCATAGCACTATTTATAAACGCTTCCTCAAAACTTCTTGTTTGAAATCCGGCTCGTACTAATATTGCAATATTGCCGGCATTATACTGATCTTCTCGCACTAACTTATCTATTTCACCGGCTATATATCTTGCTTCTTCTTTATCACTCCAACAAGAGATAATTTTTATCTTTTCACCGCTTTCCCTATCCGTCCATAACGTTTTACCGTGACGGTTTTTATTATTATTGATAACATTGGAAGCAGCAGCAAGTATTGGCAAAGTTGATCTATAATTCTGCTCTAATTTAATAATTGTTGCACCTGCAAAATCTTTTTCAAAACGTAATATATTCCCGACTTCTGCTCCTCGCCAACCATAAATAGATTGATCATCATCCCCTACACAGCAAATATTTTTATATAAACTTGCGAGCATTCTTGCCCATAAATACTGGACAACGTTAGTGTCTTGATATTCATCGATTAAAATATATCGATATTTTTCTTGGTAATATCTTAGTATTTGAGGGTTTTTAATAAAAAGCTCATTATTATAAAGTAGCAAATCTCCAAAATCTAAAACATTAGAAATAAGTAAATTTTTCTGATATTCTTCGTATACAAGTTTTGCAACCCTCTGCAGCGGTAAATTAGTATCTGATACTGATAGTTTAGTTGGTAATAATCCTTGATCTTTCCATCTAGAAATTATGATATGTATTAATTTAGGAGCATATTTTTTAGTATCAATATCTTTTAGCTTTACTATATCTTTCACTAGTTTTAATTGATCATCATGACTAATAATAGTAAATCTATTATTTAAACCAAGATTTAAATGCTCAATCTGGTCACGTAATATCCTAGCTGCCATTGAGTGGAAAGTGCCTATATTAAGACCATAGCAATTAATTAGACTATTAACTCTTTCAGCCATTTCTTTAGCAGCTTTATTAGTAAAAGTAACGGCTAGAATATTTTGAGGTGAGGCTAAATTCTGGTGAATAATATTAGCTATTCTTGAGGTAAGTACCTTTGTTTTACCTGTCCCTGCACCTGCAAGCAATAAAAGCGGTCCTTCAGTGTGAAGAACTGCTTTTTGTTGCTCTGGATTTAATGTATGTATGAAATCTTGATTTTGCATTTGTTTTAAGGATGTTGTGCTATGGCTCTACTATGTCATTCCCGCGAAGGCGGGAATCCAGTAAAGCATATAAAAACAAGTTTTTATATGCTTATTTTGTCAATAATATGTATTTTGTATAAATATTAAAGTTATTTTTTCTAGATTCCCGCCTTCGCGGGAATGACATTAAAGCATTAAAATATCACCTTATTCTTCTTAGATTTTTAATAATATACGAAATAGTAATTATCGGACTACAAACAATTATTTTAAATAACCTAAAATAAGAGCTTAAATTTCTATCTTCAATAAACCAATTATATAAATCATTTATAGGTTTAATCTCAGCAGGAATAATATATTGATCTTTAAATAATTCTTTTAAAACTCTTTTTGCCTGTTTTGCTTCTACTTTACGCTCTATTGTTAAGCTTTGATCATGTACTCGGTAGAAATATAAAGATTCCGGTATATGAGCAAATTTCGTAACAAGCCCAAACCTTAGCCAATATTCATAATCATCCACTAACTGCATATTTTCATTATATCCACCTACTTGCCTTGCTAAATCAGCTCTATATAAGAAACATGCACCGACACAATCTCTAATCGGTAAAAACTCAGGAGGTTCTTGATAAAGTCTTATTCCTACTTTACCGTGGTCATCGATCAAAGTATAATCAGTATATACAAGCCCTATCTCAGGTGAATTATCAAGTATCTTAACCATTTTTTCTAAAGCATTTTCATGGAAAAGATTATCATCTGAAGTCCAAGTAAAATACTCCCCCTGGGCCTCTTTAAAAGCAATATTAAGACTTGCCGGTAATCTTTTATTGGTCTCATTTACTATTACCTTAATACGTGAATCCTGCTCTGCATATGTCCTAGCTACTATAACGCTATTATCTTTTGAGCAATCATCAATAATAATAAGCTCAAAGTCTTTAAAGCTTTGATTAAGGCAACTCTCAATAGCAAAAGGTAATAGCTTCTTTCTATTATAAACTGGTAAAACTATTGAGATTTTTGGAAGATTACTATGCATGTCCTCCTAACATATCAAGAGTATTTAAACTATTAATTATATTTTCTATTAGTTCTGATTCTTCAGATTTACATCCATCTTCAAGGATTAATAATATATTGCTTAAAGCATTATTAAGTATTTTGGGTATTATAGTATTTTGCTCTTCAAACCTTTTAATTATAGTTGCATCAAAGGATCAACATATTCAATTGTTAACGATTCTTTATATTGATCTAATAGCTTGGCAAGACAATCAGATACTGCCCATAACAAAAGATCGGCTCATTCATTATCTATTAAATCAAATACTTCATAAATTTTTTCAATTTGTACTTCAATATTATCTACAAGCACTGGCATAATTTTTACTATTTATTACTTAGATTATTATATTTTCTATGTCATTCGCGGGAAAGCGGGAATCCAGAAAAAATAATCTTAATACTGCTACAAAGAATTATATTTTTTATAAAATAAGCATATAAAATAATTTTTTATATTCTCTACTAGATTCTTGCTTTCGCAGGAATGACATAAAAGGAACCATGCAGGCATTCTTAATTCTGTAAATTTATATATTTCGTATTTAAATATTCAAATATCCCTTCAAATGAGCCTTCAACTCCAAAACCTGAAGCTTTACGTCCTGCAAAAGGTGCTTTTGCATTTGCAGGTAACGGGTCGTTAATCGATACCATACCAAAATCAAGCTTAGACGCTATCATTTGTACCACGGATATATTATTTGAATATACATGTCCTTGCAAGCCGTATTCGGTATTATTTGCACGTTCTATTACTTCATCCAAATCTTTAAATTTATAACAAGCAACTACCGGACCGAATATTTCTGTTCTAAGGATATCCATATTATCCAAACAGTCAATAATAATAGTAGGCTCAATAAAATTATCAACAGCTTTACCGCCGCAAATTAATTTAGCTCCTTTACTTTGTGCATCAGCGAGTAACTTTTGTATTTTTTCTATGGCAGCAGAATTAATTAACGGACCTACATCCGATTCCTTATCAAATCCGTCACCGGCTTTAAGCTTAGTAAATTTAGCCTTTAGAATTTTTATAAATTTTTCATATATAGATTCTTCTATAAATATTCTGTTAGGTGAAGTACAAGACTGTCCACTATTTCTAGTTTTAGCGATTACTAAATCACTTACTACTTTCTCTAAATTATTATCTACCGTTATAATGAAAGGAGCATTACCGCCAAGTTCCAAAGATAAACGTTTTAGAGTATTTGCGGCATTTTGATATAGAATTTTACCGACATTTATAGAGCCGGTAAATGATAATTTCCGAAGCCTAAAATCTTCACAAAAAGCCTTGCCTATAATATCTGAACTACCTGTAATTACATTAAATACTCCGGCAGGCAAACCGGCATCGCTTACAAATTTTGCAAGTACTAAAGCTGATAGAGGCGTAAGACTTGACGATTTTAATATAACACTGCAACCCGCAGCGCAGGTACTACCTTGCGAGTAATCATTGCATTTGGAAAATTCCAAGGAGTTATGGCAGCAGACGGTCCTACAGGTTCATATTGCGTAACAATTTTATGAGTTTTACTATTACCGGGTTTGATAGTCGAATGAATATTATGTATAGCATATGTATACCAATCAATAAAAGAGGCTCCATATAAAATTTCTTTTTTTGATTCAGCAAGTACTTTACCCTGCTCTAGGGTTAATATATGACTTAACTCCTCAATATTTTCGATTACTAAATTATACCATCTTCTAAGAATCGCTATTCTCGCTTCAAATGAGCTTTGTGAACATGAAGAAAAACTAGTCACCGTATTATTAATCGCTGAATTAATCTCAGATAATCCCAAATTCGGAACTGTAGCAATTTCTTTTAAAGTCGCAGGATTAATAACGGATATTTGTTTCCCGAACTCTATAAATTCACCGTTTATATAATTCTTTCCCGTAACGTTTTTAAGTAAGTTCATATATTTCTCATTACCTGCGTGGATACTAAAATCGTCATTGCGAGCAAACATTGGCGTTGTTGCATGGCTCATTTTATGTCATTCCTGCTTTCGCAGGAATGACACCGAACACTTTTCTCGAACCATGCAACAAGGCCACAATTCCCGTAACTCAGACGAAAAAAATGATATCTTCAGGAACTATTGCGTTTAATATAAGATTCAATATTTCTTGAGGAAATTTATATCCAATGTCAGATAATATAGCAGAGTTTTCAGTTATATTATAATAAAGTAATACACCTGCCTTGTTTAAGTCTTCTAGAATATTTTCTCACAATAAATTTGATACTTTACCTACCTTTATAGCCTCAGCTTATTTTAACCCATAACTCAGAGGGACTTATTTCTTCTTTGCCAAAAGCTATTAAATTCTTGAATGGCTCTAAATAATTACCTTTAACTCCTTTAATATTTCCCCATGCATACTCAATAACCTCAGATGAAATATCAGAGTAATATTTTTTCTTAGGATTTATTAATTGTAACTCTAAAGAGATCACAGCTGAGAGAAATACTTTTTCTAAGTTATTAAATAACCGCCTTTATTAAGATTTATATTTGCTAACAGCCAACTATCATCTCCATTAAAAATCCAATTCTGATGTAACATTGAGTCAAAAGTAAAATTTTTAAATATTTTAAATATATTAGTAGTTGTAGGCTTATCGGTAGCTAACCTAATATCAGGAGCCTTTATCACTTGATCATATCTAACTCTGGTTATTTCTAGCTCTGTAAATTTTTCATTTTGGCTATTTGGATAAAAATAATTTAAGTAAAATTTTATTGCAGAATATATTAAAAATTTTTGTGAAAATGCAGCTTCTTCTAGCTCTATTTCTAAATTAGCATTTTTCAATACTTCTAAATTTTGTATGTTAAAACTACCTCGTCTAACTAACAATTTCACAAGTAATGGATATATATCAATATTTTGTTTTTGTGGTGGTATATTTTTGTGGTGGTATATTTATTATGTTCCAAATCATTATATCTGTACCTAATTAAATTAATACACAATGACTATAATAAGTGTCTTACTGAATGCAACAATTTTTTATTAATTTTTATTAACTTATATGTTAATTTACAGCTAAAAAATCTAAATTATTTATTTAGAAATTTTTCAGCCTCAAGAGCCGCCATACAGCCTGTTCCTACAGCAGTTACTGCTTGTCTATAAATTTTATCCTGAACGTCACCAGCAGCAAAAACACCTTCTACACTAGTTCTAGTAGTGCCTGACTTCGTGATGATATAATTATCGTCATCCATTACAATTTGTCCGGTAAATAGTCCCGTATTCGGTGCATGTCCAATAGCTATAAATACACCACTACAATTCAATAAACTAATCTCTTTGGTGTGAACATTTTGAATTTTAACTCCGGTAACGGATTTCGGTTTATTGCTACCTACAATCTCATCTACTACATGATCCCAAATTACTGATATTTTAGGATTTTTAAATAATCGATCCTGCAATATTTTCTCAGCTCTAAAACTATCTCTTCTATGCACTATAGTGACTTTGCTAGCATGATTGGTTAAGTATAAAGCTTCTTCTACTGCACTATTTCCTCCCCCTACTACAACTATTTCTTGATTCTTAAAAAAGAAACCATCGCAAGTAGCACATGCCGAAACACCAAAACCACGAAATTTCTGCTCTGAAGCTATACCAAGCCATTTTGCTTCCGCACCGGTACAAATTATTATGCTCTCCGCGTCATATTCATTTCCTGCTCCTGTAAATACTTTAAAAGGTCTTTTTGATAAATCCACCTTTTCTACGTAATCACTAACAATTTCCGTACCAACATTTTTAGCCTGCATAGACATCTGCTCCATAAGCCAAGGTCCTTGCACCGTTTCCGCAAATCCTGGATAGTTCTCAACATCGGTGGTAATTGTAAGCTGCCCGCCTGGCTGCATACCATTTATTAATATTGGTTTTAAAGCAGCTCTAGCTGTATAAATAGCGGCACTTAAGCCCGCAGGTCCTGAACCTATTATTAGTACTTTAGTAGTAATTTTCATAATTATTATTTATTAATTTAAATGATGCCTATATCATTCATGCGAAAGCAGGAATCCAAAAAAACATATAAAAAACAGTTTTTTTATATGTTTATTTTATTAAATATGTAATTTTGTACCAAGATTAAGGTTATTTTTCTAGATTCCCGCTTCCGCATGAATGACATCCTGAATGTTTGTACAACACAAGGTCACACAATCTAAGACTTCTTTTCTAACCAAGATTTGACATAGTTAATTTCTTCAGGATTCATTAGAGAAGGAGCATGACCGGCATATTTTATTTCATAAAGATCAAAAATTTTTGTTTCTTTCATCTTTTTAATAGTAGATTTTGTTAAAATTTGAGATTTCATCCCATGAATTACTAATATTCTACATTTTATTTTATTCCATACAGACCATAGTTTAATATCTTCCTGGTTACTAGCATTTTTCATTCCTTTTGTTATAGCAGGATCATAATTCATTTTATATTTTCCGCCGAATGTAGAAATTACACTATATTTTGTTAAATAATCCCAATCTTCTTCATCTTTAATACCGCTTTGTGCATAAATAAGTTTTAAATGTTCTTTTGCACTAGCCAAATCATCTAAGAGTATCGTTTTTTTAGCATAACCTCCAATTTTAATTAAAGGAGCAGCATCAATAAACGCCCCTATATCATTTAATATTAAGGCTTTAAAAATATTTTTATATTTACTGGCAAGTATCATACCTATAATACCGCCCATTGAAGTACCAAGCCAAATAGGATTTTTGATATTTAGCCTTTTAAAAAAAAATAACGTATCTTTAATATAAGTTGTATAGTTATAATGATTAGCTTTTTTTAAATTTTCGCTATCACTGCGACCGGGATAATTTATTGCAATTACTCTATAATTTTTACTCAACTCTTTAGCTATTTTATCAAAATCATGAGCATTTCTAGTTAAACCGTGAGCACATACTATTACATTTTTATTTTTAGGATCACCGAATTCCACATAAGAAATTTTATGTTTCGGTATATATTGAAGAGGTAATAAATTAATATAGGGACCAATTTTTATTGAATTAATTTTCATATGAACCTATTAATACCAATTTAGAATAAATTTTAAAAAAATCATTGTCATCATGTTATTAATTTAAGTCACTTAAAAATATACTGACCATGGTCGGCATATATATAACTACAAAAAGCAAAGATAAAAACACAGTAGCTGCAACTTTTTCAGGGTAAAATTTCTGTAAATTTGCTATAACTATAGTATTTGCTGCGAGTGGTGCCGTAGAAAGTAGTTTTAGGGCATTATAGTAATCATTGTTATACCATTTTGTTACAAAATGATCAAACATTATAAATAACCCTATTCCCAAAGGATAGAATAGAAATTTAGCAGCAAAAGTAGCAAGAGTAAATTTGATATCGACTTCAAATTTTTGTAGAGACGAAAGAGCAAGACCTACCATCACCATACCGAGTATCGAAAAAGAGCCTTTCATATTATATATAAAATCATCTAAAAAATCCGGTAAAGTAAAACCGCAAAAACTAAATAAACATCCCAAGAAAAAAGCGTTTAAAATCGGTAATTTTACTACTTTTAATATACTATCGGTGGTATTAGCAAAACTCCTCATACAAATATAAAAGCCGACGGAACATTCATAAATATTCACTCCTATAACAGCCATCATGTAAATACTTAATGTATAATCATCAAAAAGTGCTGCAGCTATAGGCAACATAAAATACCCACCATTTGCCGTACCTGCAGACAAAGCTATAATATTACGTGTATGATCCTGCCAAAATTTACCAAAAAAATAATAAGAAAAGAGCGATAAGAGTGTTGCAATTACAAATGTTACGACCGTAACGCTTAATGCCGCAAGTGTTAAGGTTGTACTAGCAGGTATCGTAAAAAATACTATAGGCGATATAAAATAGAATAGTAACGAAGATATACTATCTCTTTCAACATTTGAATATTTACCTGCTAAAAATCCTATTACTACACTTAATAATACCGAAACGGTTTTAAAAAAAACTATACTAAAGATTATCATGTAATGAGCTAAAGATATAATTACTTATAATATATGAGTTTTATTTTTTTTCACTAAATTTTGTAAAGATTTTTACTTCATCAGATCAAAATAAATTTTTAATTGAAACTTTAAAAATCTTATGTTATTTTAGGTATCTAATTTAATATAAAATTTTCATATTATTTATGCAAAATCTATTATCCTTATTCATTATATTTCTTTGTTTAAATATCTATTCTAATCTTATGCCACTTGGTCTTGAATTAAATAAAACTACCAATATAGATCTAACAAAAAAAATACAACATCAATAAAGAACCTAATTATTGGCAAGGATATAATTATTATATAGAACCAAATACAAAAACTATATCTAAAGCTTTAGTGATATGTAATGATTTTAATGTAATAGAAGCCGTTATTTTAACTATAGATCAAAATAAATTTGAAGAGTTTTATAACATTTTAAAAGATAAATATAGTTTAGAAGAAGAAAATGATAAAGTGGTTACTTTCAAGGATGGTGAATGTGTAATCATACTTGAATCTTCTGAATTAAATACCGAAATGGAACTTGTATATATAACAAACGATTTTTATAAAGAATTTTTAAACAAACTAGATAAAGAAGAAAAATTAGAGCAAGAACAGATGAAGAGATTGCTGTAATACTTGATTGGTATTGCTCGCGTGGAGTCGGCATTGTTGCATGGATACCTATGTCATTCCTGCTTTCGCAGGAATGACATAAGGAATAACACACGAAGCTACTTTAGAAATTATAGGCATATGTAAATTATATTTTTTTATCAAATCTAAAACTAATTTTAATGCTTCTCTTCCCTCTACTAGCTCTTTATACTCCTGTAAAAATTTCTTTTTATCGCTACTAATTCCAAGTTCATAACCAAATTTTGTATTACGTGAGCCTAACGAATAACAAGTAAGCACTAAATCGCCTACTACTCCCACTTCTAGTAAAATATCAGAATTTTTTTGCATACCACCTAAAGCTTTCGATAAAATAGCAATTTCTTTTAAGGCAGCTACTATAAGCGTTGCTCTTGCATTTTCGCCCTGTTTTCTTGCTAAATCAATCCCGCTTTTAATAGCAAAAATATTTTTTAAAGCTCCTGCTACCTGTAATGTTACAATATCGCTTGACACATTAGTAGTAAAAATTTTTGAACTTAGGTTATAAGCTATTTTATTTGCTATATCTATATCTAAACTTGCA
The DNA here is from genome assembly GCF_047973405.1 of Rickettsia aeschlimannii. NCBI lineage: Bacteria > Pseudomonadati > Pseudomonadota > Alphaproteobacteria > Rickettsiales > Rickettsiaceae > Rickettsia > Rickettsia aeschlimannii. The sequence goes on along the minus strand of NZ_JBFQGO010000004.1, from coordinate 32,589 downwards.
ATACTTGCCGAAGCAGGTAAATTTTTAGCAAGTTCTTTTGCCAGATTCGGACCTGCAAAAAACGCTGTAGGGCTATGCGGTAATAGAGTTTTTAACCTATCTGAAAATAATGCGGTAGGATTACGGGCAAAGCCTTTTGTTGCAATTAGAAGAGTATTGTCTTTAGAAATGCTGTGAGTTTTTAATAACTTTATTGAGTCATCAAAAGCGTAAGACGACACTGCAATAATAATTAGTTCAAAATCCTTAATTATATCTAAGTTTGTAGTAGCCTGTAAATGAGCAGGTAATTTAATATCCCCTAAATATTTTACGTTAGTTTTGTTATGTAAAATTTCCTTTGCTATTGCTTCATCACGTAAAAATAAAGTAACGTTATTACAGTTTTGTGCTGCTAAAGAAGCAAGACTAGTACCGAAACTCCCTCCCCCATAAACCGCAATATTTTTAAATTTGTTCATGTGCTTATTTTTTCTTTGTCACTTGCAGGTTTGTAGGTATCGTTGCTTGGCTTGTTTATGTTATTCTCACGAAGGCGGGAATGTGACATTGAGCAAATTTCTCGAGCCATAAAACAATACCTACTCACAATAACAATTTCACTACTCCATAGCTTTCTCAAGATTTACTATTATAACGGGTGACTTATTAATTTCTTGTTTTAAGGTTTTACGGATTGTTCCTTTTATTGCCTCGATTACTTGTTCATCCGACAATGCTTTTTTAGCCTGTTTATTTTGAATGGTAACAAGTTCTTTAATGTCGTTTTTAATGAGGTTAACTAATGCCATATCCTCTTTCGGATCAAGCAGCCCGGGCATAGACAGCATTGGGTTTGCAGCAAGCAGTCCTTTTTTATCAATGACTACTGATGCTACCACGATACCCGACTCACGCATACGTCTTCTCGCTTTGAAAATCGGAGATTCAACGGGCAGTAAATAATTACCGTCAACAGCTAAATAACCGTTTTCAACCTTTGAAATTACTTTTGCATTATTAGGTTCAAGCAGTACTACACTACCGTTTTCAACCTCTACTGCCTGTTTTATGCCGTTTTCCTTAGCAAGCTTAACATGTTCATGAATATGTACAGGCTCGCCGTGAACAGGTATACAAATATTCGGTCTAATTAGAGAATACATTTTTTGTAGCTCGTCAATCGATGGATGTCCTGAAACATGTACAAAATGGTCTCGCTCGGTAATAACTTCTACACCGGCTTTAACAAATATATTAAATAGCCTGAATATTTTCTTTTCATTACCCGGAATAATTTTTGAAGAAAAAATCATTGTATCCTTAGGAACAAGCTTTATAGACGGGTGAGAATTACTAGCCAGTTTTGCGGTGACAGCCATAGGCTCACCTTGACAACCGGTAGCAATTACTAATAATTCTTCTCTTCTAAACCTGCTAACATCACGTTCACTAATTAGAGGAGCAATATCTTTCAAATAGCCGCTTTCCTGCGCAGCAAGCATCACACGGTGCAAACTTCTACCAGTTAAGACTACTTTTCTACCCACAAGCACTGCAGCATGAATTATTGTATCAAGCCGTGCTAAATTAGAGGCAAAGGTTGAAACTACTACCATTTGAGGACAACCGGCTATAATATCTACTAAACTTTTTCTAACCTCCCCCTCAGAACCTGAGCTTCCTTTATTAAATACGTTAGTTGAATCACAAACAAGTGCAAGAACCCCTTCATCTCCGTAAGATTTTAAAAACTCTTCATCGGCTTTTTTCCCAAGTATCGGATCGTTATCAAATTTCCAATCTCCCGTATGTAAAATATTACCTGCATCCGTACGGATCATAATTGCTTGCATTTCGGGAGCCGAGTGAGTCAGTGGCACCATCTCTAAGGAAAAAGGATCTAGATTTATTTTACTACCGGGTTTTACTTCATGAATTTTTATATTTTTAGCAAAATCATATTCATTTAAACGAATTTTTAAAAAATTTGCTGTAAAAGTAGTAGTATAAATAGGACATTTAAGGCTATTCCATAAATATTGGACTCCACCTAAATGATCCTCGTGAGCATGAGTTAAAATCAGACCTACTATATCTTTTTTATATTTCTCAATAAAGCTGCTATCAGCAATTATCATATCAACACCCGGTAAATAATCATCGGCAAAACCGCTACCACAATCAATCATTAACCATTTACCTTGATAATGGTAAAGATTAAGATTCATACCTATTTCATTAGATCCCCCTAGCGGTACAAATAGCAGATCATTTTTATGATTTTTGATGTTGAATGATGACATAATTTAACTTAATATTTATTTTATTACTTTATTCTTATAACTTATTATTAGTTAAGCGTCTATATATTTAAAAAAGAAATTCATATTAATGAATATAAATAAAATAGCATTGATTTATAACCAAAATTCCAAACATTTAGCTATTATAGAGGAAATAAAAAAACTCTATAATTATTGTAAAATAGAGGAAGCGGAGGTAATTATCGTAATAGGCGGGGATGGAGAATTACTACATAATATTCACTGCTATATGCATCTTAATATACCTTTTTACGGAGTTAATTTAGGAAGCCTCGGCTTTTTAATGAATCCTTTAGATACCAAAAATTTATTACAAAATATACATGAAAGTACAGTTTCTATCCTAAATCCTCTTCTTATGCAAGTCGAAGATACGAGCGGTCAAATATATACGGCACTTGCTATTAACGAAGTATCGATATTTCGCAAAACTAATCAAGCTGCTAAATTTAGAATAGACGTAAACGGGATAGAGAGAATGAGCGAATTAGTAGCAGACGGAGCTTTAGTTGCAACACCTGCCGGAAGTAGTGCTTATAATTTATCTGCCGGTGGTCCTATTTTACCGCTTGAGTCAAACATGTTATGCCTAACCCCTATCTGCTCGTTTAGACCGCGTAGATGGCACGGTGCTTTACTGCTTTCATCTGCTACGATTAAATTTGAAATACTTAATACAAATAAACGACCGGTAAATGCTACTGCCGACTTTCAGGAGTTTAATAATATCGCAAATGTTACCGTTAAATCTACTAAGGATAAGCCTATCAAACTGCTCTTTAATAAAAACCATACGCTGGAAGATAGAATTATTAAAGAGCAATTCAGTTGGTAATTATTAAAAAATATTAATAATTTTTTGACTAAGAATTAAACTAATATATGATGCCTTGTTAAAAATAACTAGGCATCACATATGAAATCAAAAAAGTCTTCTATTAACTTTTCTGAAAATAACCATATTTTATGGTTATCACTTGAAACTCGCAATATTATCTTAAATACAGCTATAGAATTGTACTCAGCAATAGTTAAAGATTTTGATATAAAAAATTTAAGAACTATTGAAGAAATAAAAAATTCAAAATTAGCTTCAGAATTTGCTAATTTAGCAATTAAGAAGATAAAAGAGGTAAAAACCCCAAAAAAGCTATTGGAATGTGTATTGAAAAATTACAGTTACGAAGAACTTAGAAATCATGAGTTATTTAAAGATTATGAGATTAGTGAATATAATGCTTTAATTAATAAAAATTCTAAAGTAGAAATATTTCTTCTAACCCTATCACTAAGATTATCAATAAATTTATCACTAAGGAAAATATTTTTCATTTAGCCGTAGTAGAAAAGAATATTTCATTAATGGAAGAAGTAGCCAAAGATATACTTAAATCAGCACCTATAGTTTTAAATTTACTTAAAACGCAAGGAAAATGGTATCAAAAATATCTAAATTTTATTGCAGAAATTTTATTATTTGTAAAACCTGAATTTCAACCTGATATTATTAAACAATTAGCAAATATAGAAGATTTTGCTATTCTAAGCTCTTTTTCTGAAATATTGCTTGCTACCAAAAAATATGATGAAATAATAATATTACTTGCACCACGACTAGCAAATCTAGTAAACAATGAGCAAAAACAGGAAAGTAAATTCATCTATTTTTGCCTTTATAATCTATCAGTAGCTTATAATATAATATCAGGAAAATTATCATTAGACGAAGAGCAATTATTACGCATTTTAAATGATCTACCAAACGATAGCGATTCAATCTATAGCTTATTTAATATTTATTTACTTAATGAAAAGGCAACAGAAGCAAAAAATTTAATCTAATTAACCAAGACAATTTATCTAAAGATAGTAAAGAACAGTTTCGATGTTTTCAATATATTGCCAAATACAATCAATATTCTGCTGCTGAGAAAATTATGAATGAAGAAGACCTAAAGGATGAGTGAATCGAAATTAGCAACTCTATTGGTGGTGCTATATTACTATCTACAACAGCCTTATATAATACCAAACAATATCAATTAGCTAAACAATTTATACAAAAAATACCTAAAAATATAACTCCATATCTCAGTAATATCTTCCAGGAAATAGAATTTTTATTAAATCCTGAAGAATATATTAATCAAATTCATATCGAAGCTCTTGTTAGCAACCTTAATTTTGCACAAGCACAAACTATAGAAAAAATTAATAAGATTATCACTTGTTTAATTAGAATTAAGAAATACAACTTAGCGTTAAAGAAAGTTGAGGAAATTTTACAATATGATAATAAAAATCAGGAAGCCATTGAGAATGGGCTCACAGCTGCAAGGCTAGCTAATGATCACGAAAAGATACAGAAATATATTGGTTTATTATCACTTAAAGAAGAGCTAGAGCAGTATGAAAATCCTATAGAAATTCATGAATATTATCAATCAATAAAAATGCACATTTACTTCATACTATCGGGCAGGTTATTCCTAGTTACAGCAGTTGGAAAGTTAATCAAGAAGGAGAAATTACAAATAATAACACTACTGCTTTAGGCAAATATCAAGGACTTGAATGTTATGGAAGAATTAGCGAAAAATTACAAGAAAAATTAGATAAGAATCAATGTGACAAATTTATAAATGCCTTAAAGAAAGATATAATATATAGACAACAGGGGGATAACGGCGTTAAATTTATCGGTAAAAAAGCAGTTGAAATTAAAATTGATGGTGACCAGCGTTTATTCACAAATATATTACATTCAAACGAACAAGGTGCATTACTGATAAATTTTGATCATCAAGGAAATCATAATGATGTAATAAAATTCGCCGGCGAACATCATCTAGAATTTCATCAAGGTTCACTATAACTTTAATAAAATTATTAATTTTTACTCAAAAGGTTGGCGTAGGTTAATAGCGGCAGATACGGTACCCTCGTCTAAATAATCAAGTTCACCTCCGATAGGTATACCGCTAGCAAGGCGAGAAATTTTAGCAGGATGTTCTTTTAAATATTCTGTAATAAAATAAGCAGTAGTCTGACCTTCTAAAGTAGAATTAGTAGCAATAATAACTTCTTTAATATTTTCTGTAAAACATCTTTTAAGTAGTTCAGGTAACCGAAGTATGCTAGGGTTTTGTCTACTAGCTACCGATAAATTATGACCGAGTACATGATATAAACCTTTAAAATTACCGCTACGCTCCATTGCCCATAATTCAGCCACAGTTTCGACAATAGCAATAATTGATTTATCTCTATATTCAGAAGAACAAATACGGCAAATATTCTCCGTATCCATATTACCGCAAATCTCGCATTTTACTATTTTCTTATCTATCTCTACAAGATTATTAATCAGGCTTTTTAACCTTACGTCTTTATCTTGCAATAGGTAAAGCGCTATACGCCTTGCCGATCTACTACCAAGACCGGGTAATTTTGAAAAAAGATAAATTAGCTGATCTATATCATTATCATTTGTTTCATTCATAAATATACTCGTTTAATTTGAAAAATGAGCTACGTCGTATTATAAGAACTGCGGTACTCACCTATTAAGTATACGCTCCGCTCCTCGCATTATATACTCCTTGCTCTTGTCCAAATTAAACTTCATCTATTGCTTAGGAATATATTTAAGACTTAATAACGACGGTTCCAGCTATTTTATCATGTAATGCTTGTTTTTTAGAAGAAAAAAGTATGAAAAAAATACCGATAGGAAAAGTCATATACCCTAAAAATCTTTTAATTAACTGCTTTAAAGTCGGACGATTTAATGTTACGGCATCTACGATTTTCATACGTAAAAACATTTTACTAAGCGTTGCGCCTTTATAATACCAAAGCGTTATGAAATATGAACCTATTACTAATATATTAGTAGCAAAAATTGAAATATTAAACAAAATATATTTATTAAAATTTCCTGCTTTAAGATATTCATAAAATTCCTGACTCATAACCGAGTTAAACATTGCATTGGGATTATGAAGATTAATGTTATTGCTAAGAAAATAATCATTAAAGAACAACCATAATAAATTAAAAGAACAAAATTGTGATATTGGAATTGCTATAAAGGCAAATAATGATAAATCAAGTGCCGTAGAAAAAATTCGTGCTATAAAATCAGGATAAATAATTTGCTTTTTCATTGCCAGTTACTTTATTTTGGTGTTAGATAGTAAGGATTGTGGAAATCGTCATTGCGAGCGACCATAGGGAACGTGGCAATCTCACGATTTTGACATGAGATTGCTTCGTCAAAACTTACAGTTTTTCCTCGCAATGACTATTAATGCCCCTAATCAAAATTCAATATATTACATTCATGAATCAATTTGAAGCATATAGTTTATTATTTGTTGATAGTTTTGTCTCAAATCTTGTTATAGGTTTTCAGAATGAATTAATATTTCATTCTATGAAAATGTTCGGAGGCTATAATAGTTTAATAATGCTGTTAGTAGCTATTTGTGCTTCTCTTAGCGGTAATGCAGTCAATTATATTTTTGGAAGAATAGTTTTAAATATCTTTTATGCTTCCAAAAATGCACAAAATATTTTAAGACATAAAAATTTAACAAAACTATATTACAAATATGAGATATTTATAATTTTCTTAATGGCATTTTCTTTTTGGGGAAGCTTTATTTCTTTATCCTCCGGTTTTTTTAAAACAAAATTTCTAAAATTTTTAGGTATTGGTTGTTTGGCAAAAGCATGCTATTATACCTTAGAATTGTATATATTTTAACTCATGAAAAAATTAACCAAAACTAATTCTCATAGACCACAAAAATTAGCAAGCATTATAAATGAAGCATTAATAGAAATTCTAAGGCGTGGCAAAATGCTGGATAGCAGACTTTTTGATTGTCCTCTCACTATTACGAAAGTTATAGTTACTGCTGATCTCAAAATAGCTAATTGTTATTTCTTGCCTTTTAATACTAAACTAACAATAGATGAAATTATGGATGCATTAAATAATTCTAAAAATGCTATCAGAAATTTTATTACTAATAAAATAAATATGAAATTCTCGCCTGATATAAGATTTCATTACGATTACGAATTTGATAATGCTATAAAAGTGGCACACTTATTATAAAAATCTCTGAATATAAGAATCTAATAATTTATTAAAAAATTATTATTAATAAATTGTTTTAATATTTAGGTTATTGTATCATGCCATATTTTAATCAGTAATGTTATAAATTAAATATGCATAACAAAATAGATAACTTAAAAGAAATAAAAGGATTAACAGGTTTACGCGGGTATGCTGCATTATGGGTATTCTTCTTACACACCACATATAATTGGCCAGGTAACTCAATTGGAATGAATATAGCAAGACTTAGCGGTCTTGGGGTCGTAATATTTTTTGTGTTATTCGGCTTTATTTTATGTTATGTATATAATACTAGATTTTATACGCATACCATTAGTTATAAAAGTTTTTTATTTGCACGTATTGCCAGAGTTTATCCCTTACATTTATTTATGCTTTTATGCGTATTAATGTATTAATGCAGAGTCGATTTTTCTAGAAATTCTTTCACCCTCCGATGATTCTTATACTTTTCTTCTTAATGTGTTCCTTATTCAAGCATGGGGGTTCACGGATTTAGTATCTTGGAATTAACCTTCATGTTCAATAAGTACGGAAATGTTTGGATATTAATTATTTCCTTTTTTAATATCATTGATGCAGAAACACTTTGGTGGCCTGCAGTTGGCTCATCCTTAATAATTATTGGAACATCTAATGATTCAGGATTAAGTAAACTTATTTTCGGTAATCCAATAACATATTTTCTAGGTCAAATTTCATATGCTTTATACCTTTCTGCTTTAACTACAGAATTTTTTGTAGCATATTACTGGATTTATCCAACTCCTTTATAGCTTAAATTTGCTACTTCGGTTATAATAGCTACTATTTTGCAATTATGTAATTGAATTACCAGCTTGCTAATTCATTCTTCAATTAAAAGTGAATAGATAGATAGGTGCTAGTGGATAAACTTAAATCATTGAAAACAATAATTACCCGTTATACTAAAAAAGCTTAAAAATTAAGCTTTAGTACAACGCCCCCTAGCATAAATGGACTAAAGGCTATAAATATCTTGCAATGATGGAGTTTAAACATCATTTACAAAACGATAATATCATAATAATTAAAATAATCAAGATATTTTAGTTATTTTTTAAACTTTAAGTATAACTCAAATAAAAATAAATCCTTATTTTTATTAAATAACTTTAAAAGATTATTTTTTTATATTAAGATATAAGAATAATCTTTTAATAAAAATAAATAGAAAATGTCTCCTCAAATAATAGAGTTATTAATTTTTGCCGTTATTGCCTTTTACATTATCAACAAATTAATTACGACTCTCGGTTCTACTTCAGAAGAGGAACAGATAAAACAAAAATCTTATTTTGGCGAACCGGTTATTAAGGACGTAACTTACAGTACAGTTAAATCTAATAAAGAAGAAAAAAATATTCCAACAACCCAAGATATTAAAGTTTTTAAAGATATAATAGTGGAACATAATATAACTGCGGTCGTAGATGGAATGGAACAAGTCCATAAACGCCTTTACTCCTTTGATCCGGTTAAATTCATAAATAATGCTAAAACTGCTTTTCAAATGATTATAGAAGCTGCTTATAAAAAAGATGCTAAAGAATTATCTGAGCTGATAGATAAAAGATACTTGGAAGAATTTGAAAAAATAACGCCGTCCTATGGTAATTTTTTTGACTCATCGGCTTTAAGTGCAAAATATTCAGAAATTTACATGTTCGGTAATAACATATTTATTAAATTACTATTTCAAGGTAAAAATGTAGTTGACAAAATCGAAGATTTAAAAGAAGAATGGACATTTACACGTAATGCTAATACCAAAGAAGTTGATTGGTTTTTAAGCAATATTGAGAGAGTGTAGCAATTATATTTTATGACCTGGATGTCATTTCCGCGGAAGCGGGAATGACATCAAAAGACTACAAAACTAAATAACAAACTATTAGTAATGAGTAAAATTTTCTATATTATAGGCACTATATTAATAATAAGTGTTGGTATTTTTATGTTTCAAACGCAAACGATAACGGATAACAATCAAATAATCCCCAGAAAAGTTTTATTCGGTAACCCTGATAAAGCAAGGGTTTCTCTAACCCACGACGGCAAATATATTCTATATGTTGCACCGAAAGACGGTGTATTAAACATTTGGCTAGCCCCCTCAGATGATATTAGTAAAGCAGAAGCCATAACCCATGACAAAGGACGCGGTATTTGGTCTTATGTTAAAGCTTATAATAATAAAAATATTTTATATACCCAAGATTTTAACGGTGATGAAAATGACCGAATTTATAGCTATAACATAGAGACAAAAGAGACAAAATTACTTACTCCCGCAAAAGGAGTTAAAGCCGAAATAGCCGGAGCAAGTCATAAGAAGCCAAATGAGATATTAATATATTTAAATGAGCGTAATCCTGAATATTTTGATATTTACAAATTAAATCTAGATACTCTAGAAAAAGAACTGATTTATAAAAATGATAGATTTACTGATTATGTAACCGATGAAAATTTAAATTTAAGATTTGGTAGCTTACTAGATAAAGACGGAGCTGTTGAATATTATGAATTAAAAGACGGAGAACCAAAGTTATTCACTAAGATATCAATGGAAGATTCTTTTAACACTTCCATACTTGGTTTTGATGCTAGCGGTGAAACTTTATATATGCTAGAGGGACGTAATCGTAATACCTCTGCACTTAAAGCTATAACACTAGCTACAGGTAGTGAAGAAATATTAGCCGAAGATGCAAAAGCCGATATTGGCTTATTTACAGTTCATCCCACAAAGCAAACTCCGCAAGCAGTATCTATAGATTATGATAGAGTCTCATATAAAATATTAGATAAAGATATTGAAGATGATATTAAATATTTGCAATCTATTGATCGCGGTGATTTAATTATTAATAGTAGGACGCTAGACGATAAAACTTGGATCGTTGCTTATATGGCTGATAATGCACCGGTGAAATATTATAAATATGATAGGGCAAATAAAAAATCTGAGTTTTTATTTACTAATCGCAAAGAACTTGAGGAATATAATCTTGCTAAGATGATACCGATAATTATCACGTCACGTGACGGGCTTGATTTAGTTAGCTATATCACTTTTCCAAATGATGTAAAGCTCGATAAAAATAATATACCCGATAGAAAAGTACCTCTAATTTTAAATGTCCACGGCGGCCCGTGGGCACGTGATAGCTGGGGATACAATCCTGAGCATCAGTGGCTTGCAAATCGTGGTTACGCAGTTTTAAGTATAAATTACCGTGGTTCTACTGGTTTTGGGAAAGATTTCTTAAACGCCGGTAATTTAGAATATGCCGGTAAAATGCACACCGATTTAATTGATGGTGTTAACTGGGCTATTAAGAATAATATAGTTGATTCTGATAAAGTTTGTATTATGGGCGGAAGCTATGGAGGTTATGCAACACTTGTAGGTCTTACCATGACGCCTGACGTATTTGCTTGCGGTGTTGACGTTGTCGGTATGTCTAATTTATTAACTCATGTGCAATCTAAAGCTCCTTATATTACACCATTGTTAAGTATATATAAAACACGTATAGGACCTTGGGATACTGAAGAAGAAAAAGAGTTTTTAAGACAAAGATCACCGATTAATTTTGTTGATAATATCAAAAAGCCTTTATTTATAGCACAAGGTGTTCACGATGTGAGAGTCGTGCAGGCAGAATCAAAACAGATTGTAAACAGCATGCAAGCAAAGCATATACCGGTAGTTTATGCACTTTACAAAGATGAAGGTCATGGATTTGCAAAACCCGGTAATAGAATCTCATATTACGCTCTTGCCGAGCAGTTTTTAGCTAAGATTTTAAAAGGAAGAGCGGAACATATAGGAGATGACTTAAAGAATGCTAATCTCATTCTGAATGATAAAGAAAAAATTAGCGGTACAGAGGCAGAAAAGATTATAGATACGGTAGTTGGGAATTAAGAAGAAACTATCATACCGCGACTCGGTGTCACCCCGTGGGCTTATCCACGGGGTCTAGTTAAAAATACTAATAATTTTAGTATTTTGTTTTTAGATTCCTGCTGTCGCAGGAATGACATCAAAAATGACATTAAGTAAGTTCAGAATAATTTATTGGAGTACTATCATGCTACTTACAAATACTGAAAATTCTTACGGCTTAATTGCAAATTTTTTCACTGGATCATGAGCATTATAGTTACAGTAATGCTCGTTGTCGGTTTCTTAATGAATAATTTCGTAGAACTTCCTTTAAAATGGCAATTATACGGGATACATGAAGCAACCGATATAGTTGTTTTATCTTTAGTAATAATAAGGCTTTTATGGAAATTCTATAATGCTAATGTTTTGCTACCGGAAGATATGCCGAATTGGCAAAAAAAGCCGCTAATATTAATATAAATTTGCTATAGCTTTTAATGTTATTAATGCCGATAAGCGGCTTCTAATGACTGGTTTATCAAACCATCATATTGATTTTTATGGTTTGTTTACCATAAATTCTTTTGCTCCAGATTTACAATTTGCCAAAATCTTTAAAAAAATCCATAAAAAGGCTGCTTATTTACTGCTTTAATTAATTTTGCATATACTAGCTGCATTATATCATCACTTTATTAGGAAAGATAACGTATTAAAGAGGATGTTGAATGAGTAACCTCATTATAAACTTATTGACATATAATAAATTGTGTTTTATATACAAAGTAAGAGCAGATAACTTACTATATTAGTATTATGAGTAAAAGTGCTAGAGTAGTAGTCTCATCGAAAGGACAGGTAGTTATACCTAAATATATAAGAACTCTGAGTTAATAATTAACTACAAAAAAAAATGAAATATTAGAATTGCTTCCTATAAAAAAAGATATCTATAGCTTTTTTGGTAAAGGTAAACATAAAGCTAAAAACGGTCCGGTGGATGTAGATGAAGCTATTAGTATTGCGGTTATCGAAAATGATAGGAATTGACGCTAATATCTTAACTCGTACTGTTCTTGAAGATGATGAAATACAAGGTAAAGCAGCTCAAAATTTCTTAAAAAATAACATCACTAATAAGATTTTTATTGCATCATATGCATGAATTTGTATAGGTGCTAAAAGTAAATAAATTTACTCGCCAGAAAATTTATGAAGCAGTAATTTAATCTTATTGATAATTCCGGCTTTATCATTGGGCATCAAGGCATAATAATATCAGCTGCTGAGAAATATATTAAAGGTAAAGCAGACTTTGCCGATTATATGATTATTGCAGAAGGAGAAGTCAATAGTGCTAATAAATTTATCACTTTTGATAAAGACATAGTAAGAGAAGTTAAAAATGCATCTTATCCATAAAAATTAATAGCAATTTAATAAATTATTTAAAATGAATATTCATGAATATCAAGCAAAAGAGATTTTAAGAAAATACGGTGTACCTACTTCCACCGGGCTGGTTGTTACGAAAACCGAAAAGATTAATGAAACCATAGATAAATTAAATACGGAAGTATATGTGGTTAAAGCACAAATACATGCCGGCGGTAGAGGTAAAGCAGGCGGTGTTAAGGTTGTTAAGAGTAAAGAGGAAGCCAAAAAAGTTGCTCATGACATGTTTGGTATTAATTTAGTAACGCATCAAACAGGACCTCAAGGACAAAAAGTAAACCGTCTTTATATCGAATCAGGCTGTGATATTTTAAAAGAATATTATTTTAGTATAGTATTTGATAGATCGGCTAGCTGTATTACTTTCATAGCTTCTACAGAAGGAGGAGTTGATATTGAAGAAGTAGCAGAAAAAACTCCGGAAAAAATTATTAAATTTTCCGTTGATCCTGCAACCGGTTTACAAGATTTTCATATGCGAGGCATAGCTTATGAGTTAGGCTTTAAGGATAACCAAGCCAAACAGATGAAAGAAATAGTAAAATCAGTCTATAATACTTTTATTGAAACCGATGCAACACAAATTGAAATCAACCCATTAATTGTAAATAGCAACGGGAACTTATTAGCTTTAGATGCAAAAATTACTTTTGACGATAACGGCTTATTTCAGCATCCGAATATTACTGCAATGCGTGATCATGATGAAGAAGATCCTCTAGAAACTAGAGCAGCAAATGCAGGACTTAGTTATGTAAAAATGGACGGTAATATCGGTTGCATGGTTAACGGTGCCGGTCTTGCCATGGCCACTATGGATATTATTAAACTTTACGGTGCTTCGCCTGCTAATTTCTTGGATGTTGGTGGTGGAGCTGATCGTGAGCGTATAAAAGAAGCTTTAAAAATAATTTTATCTGATAAAGAAGTACAAGGGATTCTAGTTAATATTTTCGGCGGTATCATGCGTTGTGATATTATAGCAGAAGGAATTATTGCAGCTGCAAAAGACATAGGTATAAAAGTACCGTTAGTAGTTCGTTTAGCTGGTACAAACGTTGAAAAAGGCGAAGAAATTTTATCAAATTCCGGTTTAGAAATAATACCAGCACATGATTTAGCAGATGCGGCAAATAAAATAGTTGAAGCGATACGGTAGATAACCGTCATGAGCTATGCAGGCATTGACCTTGTTTATTGTATAGCTCGAAAAACCAGTTCAGTGTCATACCGTGGCTTCACAGTATCCATAAAAAAATTAAAAAAGGACTGGATCACGCGATCAAGTCGCGGGATGACATCAAAGTAAAATAAAAACAATAAAAATTATTTAACATGGCAATATTAATAAATAAAAAAACACAAGTTATCTGTCAGGGTTTTACTGGTTCACAAGGAACTTTTCACTCTGAACAAGCGATAGCGTACGGCACTAACATGGTTGGCGGTGTTACACCCGGCAAAGGCGGTCATACTCACCTTGATTTACCTGTATATAATACCGTACATGAAGCAAAAGCAAAAACCGGTGCAAATGCAAGCGTTATATATGTTCCGCCCGGCTTTGCCGCTGATTCGATATTAGAAGCAATCGATGCTAAAATTGAAGTAGTAGTATGTATAACGGAAGGAATTCCGGTGCTTGATATGGTGAAAGTAAAACGTGCTTTAGTCGGTTCTAAAACTAGATTAATCGGTCCTAACTGCCCTGGAGTTATCACACCGGGTGAATGTAAAATCGGTATTATGCCTGGGCATATTCATAAAAGAGGAACGATAGGTATTGTTTCAAGATCAGGTACTTTAACTTATGAAGCAGTAGCGCAGACAACAGCAGTAGGACTTGGACAATCTACGTGTGTCGGTATAGGCGGCGATCCTGTTAACGGCACTAATTTTGTTGATTGTATTGAGATGTTTTTGAAAGATGATGAAACAAAAGCAATTATTATGATCGGTGAAATTGGCGGTAATGCAGAAGAAGATGCAGCTGAGTTTATCAAGCAGTCAAAAATCAAGAAACCTATAGTAAGCTTTATTGCAGGTATTACAGCACCTCCAGGTAAAAGAATGGGACATGCCGGAGCTATTATTGCCGGAGGAACAGGAAGTGCCAAAGATAAGCTTGAAGCTCTACAAAGTGCCGGCGTAACTATCACTAGATCACCTGCCGATATCGGTAAAACTATGTTAGATTTACTAAATAAAGGTTAAAGTTATTCAAGAGCAATTGCTGTCATTCCTACCAGACCTTGTGGCGTGGAGACTGAAGGTCATCATTACAAGGAAATTACGTAAGTAATTGACGAAGTAATTTCAGGATGCTTGACAAGATTGCCACGTCGCTTCGCTCCTCGCAATGACTGATTTGGTATCCATGCAACAATGCTTTCGTGGGAATAACATAAAAAGCATTTACTGGTTTACGCAACAATTCCTTAAGAACTCTTATTATCCCTAATTTCTTTAACTATATTTAGTAATTGTGGGAAATCTATTAACCCAGGTATTAATTTTGAATCAATTATATACGCAGGTACTCCTTGAATTCTAAGACTTCTAGCTATTTTCACATTTTGAGTAATTAAATCTTTAATCTCATTGCTATCGGCAATTTCTTCAATTTCCGTAGCATTTAAGCCATTCTCAGTTAATAATTCTTTTATAGATTCCTTAGAAACATCTCTTATTTTTATTAATTCATCATGAACAGCTTTGAATTTACTTGGATTAACCTTATAAACGGCTAAAACTATTCTTGCAAGATATTCGGAAGCATCTCCAAGGATAGGAAGCGGTCGTAATACAACTTTAACTTTTGGATCGTTTTGCAATAATTCATTTATAGAAACATTGCCTTTTTTACAATAAGAACAATTGTAATCATAAAAAACAATTATTGTTACATCACCGTCTTTATTTCCTATAACAGGAAAGCTTGTGCTATCTTCAATACCTAACTTATTATCTTTTAGATAGTTATTAACTTTAGTCTCATTTTCCTGTACTTTACGTTTTTGCAACCCTTCTATTGATTCTATTATTATTTCCGGAGTTTTAAGCAAATAATCTTTGATTATTTCTTGTACTCTTTCCTCTTCACATTTTCTTGCATCTTCGCTTTGTTTAACCTCAACGGAAACCGGACTTGTAGAATAAGTTTTCATTGTTTTGAAAACAAATAAAACTCCTATCACGACTACAAATATAACCAATATTTTACCTATAATATGCTGCATAAATACCTTTTTTTAAAATTTTATATCTTCCTAAAGTCTAAGTAATTCTATATGTCATTCCCGCTTTCGCGGGAATTACATAAAACGACCTATGTAACAAAGCCGGCTTGTCATCCGGTGTAGCAAAGTCCATTACTTCTTTCTTATTAATCTGCTCTGATCTCTTTTCCAGTCTTTTTCTTTAATTGACTCTCTTTTATCATGTAATTTCTTACCTTTAGCAATACCAAGTTCAACTTTCACTTTATTTTTTTTATTAAAATACATAGAAAGAGCTACTAGCGTATAGCCTTTTATTCTAATTCTACCGATAATTTTCTTTATCTCTTTAGTATGCAACAATAATTTACGCGGTCTACGAGTAGCATGATTAAATCTATTCGCTTTTTCATATTCTGCAATATGGCAGTTATACAAAAATACCTCATGTCCGGTATCTGTCGCATGACTTTCTTCTATAGAAGCTTTGCCTTGACGCAAAGACTGTACTTCACTACCCTTTAATACAATACCCGCTTCTAATCTTTCTTCAATAAAATAATTAAAAAGGGCTTTCTTATTTTGTGCAATAACTTTCTTATATTCGGTCATATTTTTATAGATAGTGATGTTATGATGTTTTCAATTTGTTTTTTGGCACTATCGCTTGCTTCAGTTAATGGGGGTCTAATTTCATTTTCACATAAACCTAAATAATGTGCAGCATATTTTATCGGAATCGGATTAGATTCTACAAATAATGCTGTATATAAAGGTAGTAATTTCTGATGGATTTCTAATGCTCCTTTAGTATCGTTCTTATTCCATTTTTCTAATAGTTCTTTACATATATTAGGAACAATATTAGAGGCTACAGAAGTCCACCCTACCCCACCTTGAGCGTTAAAAGCTAAGACTACTTCATCATTACCGGTTAAAATATTGAAATCCTTTTTAACTGTTGCTCTGATCCGCAATGGACGTTCTAAATCTACACCACAATCTTTTAATGCTAAAATACGCGGTAGCTTGCTAAGTCTCAATATTGTCTCATCAGAAAAATCTACTCCGCTTCTAGTTGGAGCTGAATACAACATAATAGGTAGATTACACGCTTCATGCAATGCTTCAAAATGCTTATAAATCCCATGTTGGGTAGGTTTGACATAAGATGGTGGACTAGCCATAAAACCATCTACACCGATTTTTGTAGATTCCGCTGCAAGTGCTCTTGCATAAGTAGTATTATTTGATGAACACCCACTTATTATAGGAATACACTTATTAACGATTTCTACGCTAGTTTGCAGTAATAATTTATATTCTTCAAAGCTTAAACTACTACTTTCTCCCGTTGAGCCTGCAATTAATACTGCATCGACTTCATGCTTTATTTGATGTTTTATAATTCTCTCTAAAGCATATAAGTCTAACTTATTATCTTTAAAAGGTGTTATAAGTGCGGTAATTAAACCTTTAAATATGTTATGCATGATTTTTTTGATTTTAATTGCTTAGCTTATTAAATCGTCATTGCGAGGAGAATTACAACGTAATTCGACAAAGCAATCTCAGGAGTTTGTTATTATTTGATGAGATTGTCACGCAGTCTACGACTAATCGCAATGACGTTTCTTCTACTCCCTAACAACACGCCCATACTCTTCTTTCAAACGATCTGCAATTTTATGATCATCAAAAATAATCTTTTTATTGCCAAGATCTATAGAACAAATATTTTGTATCTCAATTACCGTGCCTGTAACAAAACATCCAGTAAAATCCTCTATTTGCTCTAATTTTAAACGCTCTTCTTTTACTTCTAGACCTAAATCTTTTGCAATTTCAATAATAGTCTGTCTTGTTATACCGTTTAAAAACCTATCGGCAATTGGAGTATATAATATTTTATCTTTAACAAAGAAAATATTTGTTGTAGTGCATTCAGCAATATACCCTTCATAATCAAGTAATAATGCATCATCATAGCCAAGAGCCTTAGCTTCTTTTTTACTCGTTATTGCCATATTATATTGAGCGGCGGATTTAGATTGTACCGGGGTGCTATCAGGCATTGCTTTACGCCAGCGGCTTACATGTAAATTTATACCTTTCTCAAAAGACCTCGGCATAGATGGAATACCGGCAATCAAAAGATTAGTAGATAAATACTGATTAGTGATATTTAGCGACTCGTCTCCGCACCAAATAAGCGGTCTTATATATGCATCCTTAATATTATTTTGTTTTATTACAAGTTCATGAGCTTTTATTATCTCGTCTATATTATAAGGTACTTTCAAACCTAATGCTTCTGCTGATTTTATTAATCTTGCCGTATGTTCTTTTAGTTTAAAAACTTTGCCGTTATAAGCTCTCTCACCCTCAAATACCGATCCTGAATAATGCAGGCTATGAGTCAAAACATGAATCCTTGCAAATTTATAAGGAACTAAATCACCGTTAATCCAAACATGCCAAAAAATTTGCTCTAGTTTTATCATTGTCATTAACCTATATTTATATTAAAGTATTATCAGTCGTCATGAGCTATACGGCCGTAGCTCTTATGTCATTCCCGCAAAAGCAGGAATCCAGTAGTATTTAACGTTACCCCGCGACTTGATCCCAAGATCTCAGAACACAGCCTACGACATAAGATCCCGTGGTCAAGCCACGGGATGACAATAGCGAAATACAATTTTTTTAAATTAAACGAGTATACATGCATACATACAGAGCACATATTTTAATCGTTGATGATGATAGCAGAATATTAGCACTTTTAAAGCAATTTTTAAATAAAAACGCGTTTTTAGTATCAACGGCAAGCTCAGTCATAGAAGCTAAAAATCTATTAAAAACTTCGAATTATGATTTAATTATTTTAGATGTTATGTTACCTGAAATAACAGGACTTGATTTTGCTACTACTATAAGGGACGCCGGTAATAATATTCCTATAGTTATGCTTACTGCTTTATCGGAAGCCGATGACCGTGTTAAAGGACTTGAAGCCGGTGCCTCTGATTATATAACTAAACCTTTTGAACCGAGAGAATTATTACTTCGGATAAATAACTTAATCAATAATTATAATAACTTTAAAAAAGAAACGAATATAATTAAATTCGGCAATAATTTTTATAATTCCGATACAAAAGAATTTACCAAGAATAATCAAATTATATCTCTTAGCTCTACTGAACAAAAATTACTTGAGATATTAATAAAAAATTCCGGTAAATCTACTAGTCGTTTTGAACTGTCAAAAATAATGGGAGGGCTTAGTATGCGTTCTATCGATGTACAAATTACAAGAATAAGAAACAAAATAGAAGACAACCCAAAAGAGCCGAAATATTTAAAAACCGTGCGTAATGAGGGCTATGCACTTTATATCTAAATTATTAAAGCATATTTCAAAGAGCTTTAGACAAGATGAATTTAAAAGCGAGCCTGCACAGCGTATAAAAATACGTGAGCACAGACGAGTCTTGAAAAATTCGCTTGTATCAAGCTCTTTGAAATATGCTTTACCGAGAACATTATTTGTACGGTTTATGTTTATTATAATCATTCCGACTTTAATAGGACAAATCGTTGCTATATTTTTGTTTTACGATCGTCATTGGTATAATGTTTCATATTATACTAGTACTATTATTATCAATGAAATAGAATCATTGATTAAAGAACATAGAAATAATTCAAGAGAGATAACCCATTTATCGGAAAATTATCTTAATTTATCTTATCAGTTTCAGCTTAATAAAAAGTTATCTATAAAACAGCCTAAATTAGGTGAACCTTTAACTATATTTAAAAATATTTTAGCTACAAAAATCCATGAAAAAAATATAGTTAAACTAAATAAGGAAAATAAAATTGAAGTATTTTTAGAATTAAAAGATGGGGTATTATATATTACTTTTCCTGCAAAGTTACTACTTAATCCTACAGTATATATATTTGTTTTATGGATTATATCTTTAACTGTTATATTACTTTCTGTTTCTATTATTTTCTCCAAAAATCAAATTAAATCAATACTCACTCTTGCGGATAGCATGGATAAATTTGGTCGAGGTGTTTTAAAAGACAAAAATTTCAAACCTTCAGGAGCCTTAGAAATAAGAAAAGCAGGGCTTGCTTTTTTAAAAATGAAAGCTCGTATTGAAAAACAAATTACTAAAAAAACCACTATGCTTGCTATGATTTCTCATGACCTTAGAACTCCTTTAACAAGAATGAAGCTACAACTTGAATTGATGGAAGAAAGCGAAGAAAGCAAAGGGTTAAAACAAGATATATTAACTATGCAGCAAATGATAAATTCTTATTTAGATTTTGCTAAAGGTGAAAGTACAGAAGAATTTGAAGACATTTTATTATTACCTTGGATGGAATGTTTTTTTAACAAATGGTCACATGTAAATATTGAATTTATAAAATCTACTAATTTAGATAAACTAGAAGTACGCATTAAGCCGAATTCTTTTGAAAGAGCCTTGTCTAATTTAATCGGTAACGCTATAAAATATGGAACTAAAATTAAGATATCCTCAAAAGATAATTCATCTACCGTAGCTATAATTATTGAGGATAACGGTCCAGGTATAGATGATACGGAAACACACCTTGTATTTAAACCGTTTTATAGATCGGATAAAGCAAGACAGCTTGATAATGCAAGTAACGTAGGACTTGGGCTTGCTATTACTAAAGAAATAATAAACGATCATAAAGGCTCTATTTATTTAGAAGATAGCAAGGATTTAGGCGGGCTATCGGTAAGAATCGAAATACCTAAAATATGACTACCGATGTCATTCCCGTGTAAGATACCAAATCATCATTGCGAGGAGAAGCAAAGCCGAGGGCGTGACAATCTCAGAAATTTTATATTGTTTCATGAGATTGCCACGCTCCTTGCAGTTGCTTGCAATGACAGAAAAATCGATCCATGCAGTAACATCTAAAATATAAAATAATGACTAACATAAAACATTTAGCAATAATAATGGACGGTAATGCTCGTTGGGCAGATCGGCATAACGTAACAAAATCTGAAGGACATAAAGCAGGAGCCGATAAAATTCGTGAATTACTGCCTGAGTTTATTAACCTTAACATACCTTATATAACTTTATATACTTTCTCTTCTGAAAATTGGCAACGCTCAAGCACGGAAGTAGATTTCTTAATAAAATTATTAAGTATTTATTTAAAAACCGAATTAAATAATTTACATAAAAACGGCATTAAAATAAAAGTAATAGGTAGGCTTAATTTATTAAGTAGCTCATTGCAAAAACAAATAAATAATGCTATAGAATTAACAAAAAATAATAATAAAATAACGCTTTGTATAGCTTTTAGTTATGGAAGTCGTCAAGAAATAGTTGATGCCTGCACAAAAATTATTACAAGCGGTAAAAAAGCAGTAAGTGACAGCGATATACAACACGCTTTATATGATCCTGAAATGCCGGATGTAGATTTATTAATAAGACCGGGCGGGGTTTATCGCATCAGTAATTTCTTGCTTTGGCAAGCAGCTTATGCTGAATTATATTTCTCACCCAAATATTGGCCTGATTTTAATAAAGATGATATACAAGAAGCTATAAATGATTACTCAAAAAGGAAAAGAACATTTGGCAAAAGATAAACAAAAATCAAACATATATTTAAGAATCCTGTCCGGTATAGTTTTAGTTCCGTTATTTGTCGTAGCTATATTATGGTGTAAGCCTTTATTCTATATTCTAATGATATTAGTAGGTACAGGAATGTTAAGTGAATGGTATAATATGACCTACTCTTCTATTCCTTATCTATTAATCGGGCTAATTATTATTCCGATTCCTATAAGCCTATTAATACTTTTAAGTATGGAAGATACCAATAGATGGCTTATTATGCTTTATTTTTGCATAATGTGGTCGGTAGATACTTTCGCTATGATTGGCGGTAAAACTTTTAAAGGAGCAAAACTTGCTCCGAAACTTAGTCCTAAAAAAACCTGGAGCGGTTTAGTGACGGGAGTATTATCAGCAGGTTTAGTTGCGGTATTAGTTAGTTTTATACCAAACTTTCATATTGAAAATTACTATTTTTTAAATAAAATTTATTTGTTTATAATTAGTTGTATATTAGCACTAATAGCTCAATTAAGTGATTTATTTATTTCATATTTTAAGCGAAAATTTAATATTAAAGATAGCGGTCATATAATACCCGGTCATGGAGGAGTGCTAGACAGATTTGATAGTATTATTTTAACCGCTCCGATATTATTTCTTATGAATATATATTTATGATAATACATTTAAATAATTATTCTAAAAAAATAATTTTAAATATCTTTTTAGCTTTACTGCTTGGATATTTTGTTTTTCATTGCATATATGGTAACAAAGGGATTATTGCATATTTAAAAGTAAATAGGCAGCTTGAAAAAGCTTATGATGAACTAAAAGGCTTACAAGCAGAAAGAGTAGAACTTGAGCATAACGTCAAATTACTTCGAACGGAATCTCTAAATAAAGATATGTTAGAAGAGCAAGCAAAGAAAGTTTTAGGAGTAGCTGCTCCAAATGAGCAGGTGTTTAATCACCAATAACAAAACTTTGTTGTCATCCGGCGACTTGATCGCAGGATCCAGTCTTTTTTAATTTTTTTTTGGATACCGTGGTCAAGCCACGGTATGACACAGAACGCGTTTTTCGATCTGCACAACAACATTATTGATTAAAAGAAATTAAAAATCATTTATGACTATAAAAATTTATCAAAACGACCTACCTAATAATTTTGAACTTGAAGGAGATCTAGCTATAGATACCGAGACAATGGGGCTAAATCTACATAGAGATAAACTATGTTTGCTACAATTTAGTAACGGCAATGGTGAAGCTCATCTTGTTCATTTTACAAATCAAGATTATACAGCTCCTAATTTAAAAGCATTATTACTAGATAAAACTAGATGCAAGATATTTCATTTTGCTAGATTTGATCTAGCATCCATAAAAAAATATTTAAGTATAGATTTAGAAAATATCTTTTGTACTAAAATATCTTCAAAACTAGTTAGAACTTATACCGATAGTCATGGGCTTAAGGATTTGTGCCGAGAATTGCTTAATATAAATATTTCAAAACAACAACAATCTTCCTATTGGGGTGCTGATAATTTATCTTCAGAACAAAAAGAATATGCAGCAAAAGATGTGCTTTATTTGCATCAGTTAAAAAATATTTTACAAAAAATGCTACTTAAAGAAAATAGGTATGAACTTGCCCAAGATATTTTCCGTTTTTTACCGACAAGAGCTAATTTAGACCTTATTGGTTGGAATGAAATCGATATTTTCATGTATTAATTTATTAATACCATTTATTGACTTCAGGTATAAAATCAGGCGCACTATTTATAGACTTATTACATAATGTAGCTAATAAGGAAGAATTTGAAGGAAACACTTACCACCCCGCAGCATACATAAAAATACGTGAGGATGTGAGTACCGGATTGACATACAAATTTACCCTTAGACGCAAGTTATACAAAAAGTTTAATTAATTAGTAACTAAAAAGGGGATCTTTATGACTAATAGAAAAAATAGACATGCTAGATTTAGAATCAGATTTAAATCTAAGTCTAGATAGTATAGCAAACCTCTGTTAGTTATAACTTGTGAAATAGAAGAAGACACTTTAAGTATTGATGGCGGTGTTTTTGCCGCATTTTGGTGGGCAGCCAATTATATAGTATTAATTGCTAATAACAGACAATATTTACTATTACCTTAGAGAAGAGGTATTATGAAACTTCATCTTATCAGAGTTATAAGGGTGCTTCAAAAGGTACTTACTATAATAATTGCAGTAATTTTACAAATGAGACGAAGCAGCATTATGACTCTTCATTAGATAAACATAAGGAGGTAGTTTTAGGTAATACTACTACTTTTTTTGGGTTAGTATGGTGGTAATACAATAAAAGTATGCTAGGTATCATACTGCGGCTTGACCACGATATTTAAAAACAACTTAAAGTACTAATAATTTTAGTATTTTAACTAGATCCCGCGATCAAGTCGCGGGATGACAGATTCAAAAAATAATATACTTCTGATAAATGAAAAGTAGATAGACGCAGTTTAATTTGGAAAAGAGCAAGGAGTCTGTAAGCCGAGGAGCGTAGCGTATATTAATACGTAAGCATCCGAGGACTTACCAAGACAACGTAGCCAATTTTCCACAAATTAAACGAGTATATTCACAATTTTACGAGGAACGAGGATAATCTTCTTCGGCTCTTTCCCTTCTAAGAACTTTTGTACCTTTGGCAGACTGACGGTAACTTGCTTTATTTCATCTTCACTTACGAAAGTTTTAAACTCATAGGTATCACGGAGTTTGCCGTTAACCTGCACTGCCATAATATATGTATCTAACTCTAGCATTGATTCATCAAATGCAGGAAAAGACGAATTATATAATCGCTCTTTATTACCAAGCTTCTGCCAAATTTCTTCCGTAATATGCGGGATAAAAGGATTTAG
The DNA here is from genome assembly GCF_047973405.1 of Rickettsia aeschlimannii. NCBI lineage: Bacteria > Pseudomonadati > Pseudomonadota > Alphaproteobacteria > Rickettsiales > Rickettsiaceae > Rickettsia > Rickettsia aeschlimannii. The sequence goes on along the minus strand of NZ_JBFQGO010000004.1, from coordinate 7,956 downwards.
TAGCTGTACTAAAACATTAAAACCATACCTTACGATTTTAACATCAATTTTATCTTTGGATATTTCAGCAGATATAGCATTAGAAAGCTCGCGCATACGTGCTATTGCTCTGTTTAGGGCAAAATACTTTATATCTTCAGCGACGTGCTTTATTGTAAAATGTACTAACCTATTAAGCTCTTTATTAATCTCGCTATTCACATCATCTTTTAAAGAATCTATCGCCTTAAACATATACTCAAGCTTATTAATAAAACGTGAGCAGCCTTCAATACCGCTTGCCGACCATTCTAGATCTTTCTCAGGCGGACTATCGGACAGTACAAAAAGCCTAATAGCATCTGCCCCATATTGCTCTTGCATTGTCTCAAGATCAATGAGATTCTTTTTAGACTTACTCATCTTTTCAATGCGTCCCTGCACTACTCTATTATTGCTTTCTTTATGAAAAAATTCATTACCCTTTTTAACTACTTCTTCAGGATATAACCAATTATTATGTTCATCTTTGTAAGTGGCATGCAGCACCATACCTTGAGTAAATAGCCCTTTAAAAGGCTCTCGAACGCTTACGTAATTCTGTTCATTCATTACTTTTGTGAAAAACCTTGCATATAATAAATGCATTACCGCATGTTCAATGCCGCCTATATATTTATCGACCGGTAGCCAGTAATCACAAGCTTTTTTATCAGTCATCTCTGCAGCATTGCTATTGCAATATCTCGTAAAATACCAAGATGATTCAAAAAATGTATCAAAAGTATCGGTTTCACGCACAGCCGGCTTATTGCATTTCGGACAATTAACATGTTTCCAACTAGAATGATGATCAAGCGGATTACCGTGACCGTCAAAATTTACATCATCAGGTAAAGTAACTGGTAAGTCTTTGTAAGGTACGGGAACTATGCCACAAGTTCCGCAGTGAATCATAGGAATAGGACATCCCCAAAAGCGCTGCCTTGAAATCCCCCAATCTTTTAGACGATAATTTACGCTGCGTTTACCTATGCCTAGTTTCTCAAATTCTCCGATGACTTCTTGTTTTGCTTCGTTACTAGTTAAGCCGTTTAGAAAATCCGAATTAATTAAAATTCCATCTTCCGCATAAGCGGTCTTTTGTACATCCATATCTGCTTTAATTACTTGTTTAATAGATAAATTCATTTTAACAGCTAATTCATGGTCACGTTCGTCATGAGCAGGGCAACCAAATATTGCACCAGTGCCATAATCCATTAGCACAAAATTAGTAATAATAACAGGTAAAACTATATTTGAATCGAAAGGATGAGTAACAAAAAGACCGGTAAATACACCTTCCTTTTCAGCCTTTTCTAGTTCGCTACTTCCTGTAATATGCGAGCATTTAGTTATAAAAGCGAGTATTTCAGGTGTTTTAGAAACTAACCGCTCTATTATCGGATGATTAAAGGCAATTCCTATAAAGCTAGCACCAAAAATGGTTTCAGGTTTGGTTGAGAATACTTCTATAGTAGTCTCTTCATTATCCTTAATTTTGAAATGAAAATTAGCACCTATCGATTTACCTATCCATTTCTCTTGCATAGACCGAACAGCTTCAGGCCACTCTTTTAAATTCTGAATTTCGTTTAATAATTCTTCAGCATAATCGGTGATTTTTAAGAACCATTGCTTTAAATAACGTTTTGCAACTATTGCACCTGAGCGCCAACCACACCCGTTTACAACTTGTTCATTCGCAAGCACGGTATTATCAACCGGATCCCAATTAACAAGCGATTCTTTTTGATAAGCAAGATTTCGTTCATAAAGCTCTAAAAAGAATTTCTGCTCATGTTTATAATACTCAGGATCGCAACTATTTATCTCTCTAGACCAATCATAAGAAAAGCCCATAGATTTTAGCTGCTTTTTCACATTCTCGATATTAGAATATGTCCATTTTTTTGGGTGAGAATTATTTTTTATTGCGGCATTTTCGGCAGGCAGCCCGAAAGCATCCCAGCCCATCGGATGAAGCACATTAAAACCTTGCATATTCATAAACCTTGCAATAACATCACCTATGGAATAGTTGCGTACGTGACCTACATGGATTTTACCGGAAGGATAAGGCAGCATTTCAAGTACGTAATATTTTGGCTTGTTACTCGCGTTTGATACCTCAAAAGCTTTTTCTTCTTGCCAAATGTGCTGCCATTTTTGTTCTATTTGGTTCATATTTTTTTAATTTATGTACTGCATCGTCATTGCGAGCAGTCATAGACTGCACGGCAATCTCATCAAATATCCTGAGATTGCTTCGTCAATTACTCCGTAATTTCCTTGCAATAACGGAAATACTGTTATTACCTCACACTATTAATATATATATCTCTAGCTTTTCTTAAAATTTTATCTTCAAGCGTGATAGCAAGATTTGAGGTGTTTTCATTAAGTACCCATTGTTTATTTTTAAGCATTTCTTCAAATACTTTCACTTCGATTGAATCAGGGCTTATTACATCGTCTTTAATAAATATATTTATTTTAAATCGAAAATTAGGATTAGAACGTGGGCTATACCATTCCGTAATAATCACACCGCCGTTTGAGTCGGCTGATGCAAGAGGAGCAACACTTATAGTCTCTAATGCTGCTTGCCAGAGATATTTATTAACTGAACCTCCTACAGCTTTAGTAGATTCGTTCTTAACCCTACCCGGTCTAAAAACTAATCCTTCTTCACCTGCTATAGAACCTACTTCGTCCCATTTCTGCTCTCGTTCTGTTTTTGGATAATCACTCGCTAAGATACTAGTACTTATTGCACTAAGCATAATTACAAAAAATAATCCGATAATTTTCTTCATAACCAATATTTAATTAGTGTGCTTGAAGGAAATAATAGAGAAGCTTTAGCTATTAGTCAAAAATTATTTTTTCCCACCGTTCTTTGGCATTGTTATATAGCTCAAAAAACCCACTCGATGTCATGCCTGCCTTACGCTACGCGGGAATGACATAGGGCAGATTTAATTATTTCTCAGAAATAAATTCAAAACGTGGAATATTTTTGCCGTGTAATAAAACCTTTTCGTTAAACATTTCAAGCGGCCTTACCCAAAGCTGGGAATTATCATATAATGCTTTATAAACTACTAACTCTTGCAAAGTTTCAGTATGTTTTGCAGTATCTATAACTTGATATAATTTTTCTTGGTAATGCTTATATATTCCGGTTCTCATAAAACTTACACCTTAACAGGCATGACGACAAAAATATCTTTAGGACTCTCAGGAAATTTAATAAGTACCGGTGCTGAAACATCTGAAAAATATAGTTCTACTAAATCCGATTTCACTGCTTTTAAGACATCTTCCAAATATTGCGGGTTAAAGCCTATAGCTAAAGACTCATCACTATTATATTCATAAAAACTTTCCTTATCTTGTGAAGAATTAATAACCTCTTTTGCGTTACCTCTTGCTTCACCGACGGCACTAATCTCTAAGGTTTCACGAGATAACGATAATTTTACTGCTCTAAATTTTTCAACGGTTATTATCGCTATCCTTTCTATACTATCTGCAAATATTTTTCGATTAATTACTAATTTTGAGCTGCTGCTTTCCGGAATAAAAGCACTATAATCAGGGAAAGTACCGTCTATAAGCTTTGATAGCATAATAGTATTTTCGTTACATACAAATTTAATCTTATTGCTACTTAATAAAATTTCTATATCTTCATTTATATTTTTAGGATCTTTAACGATTTTTAAAATTTCCTCTGCACTTTTTTGCGGTAATATAACTCCAAAATTCTTTATTTGTTTTTCTAATGTTACCCACGAAATCGAAAGTCTATGCCCATCGGTACTTGCCGAACAAAACTCTTTGTCTTTTATGTGTAAATAAACACCGTTTAAATTATAACGAGTTTCATCTAAAGAAATCGAAAATTTTGTCGATTCGATTATTTTAGCAAAATCCGTGCAGGAAATTTTAAAACTTGCTTCAGGATTAATACTATCCATTGTAGGAAAAGAACTAACCGGCAAAGTAAATAAATTAAATTTACAATTTTTTCCTTTGATCTCAAGTCCCGTTGTACCGAGATCTGTTAATGTAAGCTCGGAATCCGGAAGTTTTCGGACTATATCATTTAGAGTTTTCGTAGAAACGGTAAATTCACCTTCACTTACTACCTGTACTGCTATTTTTTGACTTAAGTACAAATCCATATTAGTAGAACTAAGCTCTAGATTGCCATCTTTTGCCGATAATTTAATGTTTGCATATTCAGGTATTACATTACGTTTTTCAACAACGGAACTTGCAAACCCTAGGGACTGAACTAACGTTTTTGTTTCAACTATTAATTTTAACATATTGTTATTCTCTTAATATTCCTTGAAATTTTTGCGAGATGGCAGCAACTAAATCTTTACTAAACGAATTTAAATCAGTATCAGATAATGTCCGATCATCTGCTTGTAGCTCTATTTTAACCGCTATAGATTTTTTACCTTCAGGTAATTTATCACCGCTATAAATATCAAATAATATAACTGATTTGACAAGCTTTTTATTAAAATTATTTATATATGATATTATTTCACCGACTCTATGATCTTGATCAACAATAAATGCGTAATCTCTAAAATTAGCTTGGAAATCTGATACTGCAAATTCGTCTCTTTTACCGAATTTAGCTTTTATCAACGGCAAATTCGTAATATTTAGCTCGAATGCAAATATTTCCTGATTAATATTGTAATATTTCAAGATTTTAGGGTGTATCTGCCCAAAATGACCTAATAAATTTTTACCAAGCCCTATATTTACTGCTCTAGTTGGATGATAATATTGTGGCAATGCTGTCCCATTTGTTGCTATACATTTATCTATAGATAGTCCTGCATAATCAGCTACCAACTCTAAATCGCCTTTAAGATCAAAAACATCATAGCCTCGTCCAAGCGAATGAGGATTTTTATTATTATATGAACCGCTTATAATTGCCGTCAAATAAGTTGCTTCCGTATTTAAATCTATAAAACTCGGTCCAACTTCAAAAAAAGCCATATCTTTTATAGAGCGTGCTAGATTTTTACTTACTATACTTAACAAATTCGGCAGTATAGTAGGACGCATATAATTGTCTCCTATGCTAATAGGATTAAGCAAAAATAACTCTTCTTTTAATTCAGCAAACAACTTTGCATCTTCACTACTCATAAAAGAGTTAGTTACTACCTCATCATAGCCTTTGCTTGCTAATATCCTTTTAAAACTAGATATTCTTTTATGCTCTCTTAGCTTATTATTATCTTGGTCTAGTTCGGGTAATTTTATACTCTCTATTTTATCATAGCCGTAAATACGAGCGATTTCTTCAGCTATATCTTCTAAAATAGTTATATCGTGACGCCAAGAAGGAGCTATTACCTTTATAATCTCACCTTTAACATCCGTAATAAATCCTAGTTTATTTAATATGGCTTCTATCGCTTTGATATTTAGTTTAATTCCTGTAATTTTTTCTAAATAATATGCTGAAAAATTTAAAGGTTTTTTTTGTGACTCTTTTTCACCGACTTTCACTACTTCCGATACTTCACCGTTTCCACATATTGACAAAATAAGATTAGTTGCTATGTCCAAAGCCTTTTCCGTAAAATTTCTATCGATATTACGCTCATTACGATATCTAGCATCCGTATCAATTTGGAATCTTCGCCCGCTAGCTGCAACCATTTTAGCATTAAAACAAGCAGCCTCGAGTATTATATTAGTCGTACTATCAGTACAACTACTATCAGCCTCGCCAATGACACCGGCCAGACCTTGAATACCGCTTTCATCTTTTATAACTAAATCATTTTCGGTAAGTAAATATTCTTTGCCGTTTAAGGCGTGGCATTTAGCTACGTCATTGCGAGGCTGCAAAGCAGCCGTGGCAATCTCATTTTGTTGTCCTGAGATTGCTTCGTCGCTACGCTTCTCGCAATGACGTGCTACAGTAATTCCCCCTTTTATCCTATCTGCATCGTAAACATGCATCGGCTGTCCAAAGCTATAGGAAATATAATTTGTTACATCCACTAAGCTTGAAATAGTTTTTACCCCAACATTTTTTAATAATTTCCGTAACCAATCAGGGCTTGGTTTATTTTTTAAATTTCTTATCTCTCTAAAAGTAAATAACGGACAGGCTTCTTTATCTTGCACGTTAAGCTTCATTTTAGAAATAAATGTACTCTTTATTTCCGAAATTTCTAGCTCTTTAAGTATTCCTATTCCTTTAGCTGCTAAATCTCTTGCGATGCCGTACACTCCAAGTGCATCACCACGATTAGGAGTAACGTTAATAACAAATATAGGATCATCTAAACCGTAATATTTAGTAAAATTCTCTCCAACTACGGCATCTTCAGATAGCTCTATAATCCCTTCAGACTCTGAAGCTAGCAATAATTCCTCTTCAGAGCAAAGCATACCACAGCTTTTTTCGCCTCTAATAACAGATTCCTTAATCTTAAATTTACCGTTTGGTATTTCTATTCCGATATTTGCAAGTACTACTTTTATACCTGCTCTTGCATTACGCGCACCACAAACTATTTGCAGCATACCACTTTTAGTCTCAACATTACAAAGCTTTAATTTATCAGCTGACGGGTGAGGTTTAATATTTGTAATATATGCTACTTCAAACTTTTGTAACTCCGCTGCTTTATCTATCACCTCTTCCACTTCAAGGCCAATAGCTGTTAGGGCTTCGGCAATTTCAGTAACTGAAGCCGATGTCTCTAAAAATTGTTTTAACCATGATAACGTAAATTTCATTTCGTAAGCCCTCCTGCTAAATTCGGTATATCAAAGCTCCCAAAATTATAATGTTTAAGCCAACGCATATCTCCTTCAAAAAATTGTCTTAAATCTTTGATATTATATTTTAACATTGCAAAACGCTCTACTCCAAGCCCAAAAGCAAAACCTTGATACTCGCTACTATCGATACCAACATTTCTAAGCACGTTTGGATGAACCATCCCGCAACCGAGTACCTCAAGCCATTTATCGTTTTTATTCATCCGAATATCAACTTCGGCAGAAGGTTCGGTAAATGGGAAAAAGCTGGGTCTAAAACGTAATTCAATATTAGAATTTTCAAAAAAGCTTTTTATAAATGCCGTGATAACATATTTTAAATGTCCCATATTGATATTTTTATCAATAACAAGCCCTTCTATTTGGTGGAACATTGGCGTATGCGTCATATCCGAATCCGATCTATAAGTCCTACCAGGTGCTATAAACCTAAAAGGCGGTTTGCCGTTTTTCATAGCTCTAATCTGCACTGTTGAGGTATGAGTACGTAATAACAGTGGCTTATTATTTTCCTGACTTTTCAAATAAAAAGTATCATGCATTTGCCTTGCGGGATGATCATCTTCAAAATTGAGAGCGGTAAAATTATGAAAATCATTCTCGATATTCGGTCCGTTTTCTATAGTAAAACCAAACTGCGAAAATACTTGTATTAACTCCTCACTACATTGTGTTATTGGATGAATAGAACCTTGTTTACATCTCCGTGCAGGGATTGTTAAATCAATTTCATCGGCAGCAAGTTTAAAATTTAGTTCCTGCTCCTCTAAAATTTCTTCTTTTGCTTTTATTATATTCTGTATTTTATCTTTTAATTTATTGATTTTTAAGCCAAATTCTTTACGTTCCTGTTCATTTAAACTACCTAATTTTTTAAGCTCACCGGTCACTATACCGTTCTTGCCTAAAAATTCTACTTTATATTCTTGCAGAGCTTTTAAGTTTTGTACTAATAAGATTTTGTTCTCAGCAAGCCTTAATATTGTTTCTATATTTTTCATGATTGTTTTTTTATTTTTGATTTTTTATTGTACGGTTTAATGTCATTGCGAGGAGGCATTGTTGCGTGGACCTGTTTATCCGTCATTG